>JAUICT010000105.1 GCA_030429325.1 Bacteroidia bacterium | reverse complement strand
TTCAAAATTTATATTTAAAGGTAAAATAACTTTTTCTCTTTTGAAAACAAAGTAACAATTTTTAATTCGTGCGTAATTTTATAGGACAAAATTGCTATGAAAACATGGAGAAGAGTTCTCTAAATTCACTGGTTGTCTACCGTAAATCTTTGGCGCTACGAGATTTGAGCGAAGCTGTGGCTTCATATTTTTCCTATAACAAGGAAATTCTATCGCTGCGTAAAATTGACAATTTTCGGGACGATATCTCCCAATCCCTTAAAAACGATGCGCTGCTCATTACCAAAGAAGTGGAACAAGCTGCCTTGAGCAATTCCTATTCCGTACGGATGCGAAGTCTTAGCTACATCAACATTATGACCCGCAACATTTTAGCCTATTGCAATGGTTTGGAACGCGATGGCGTAAAGGAAAAGGAATATCTAAACCTGCTTCGGAAGGAAATTAAAATTTTTAGGGTTTCCTTTAAAAAGTGGCGAAAGTCTTTTCACAATAAAAACGACTAATCTTTCCCTTTTTACATGTTGCGCCGGTATTGCCCTCCCACTTGAAACAAGGCTTTTGTGATTTGCCCCAGAGAACAGTATTTGGTGACTTCCATTAGTTTTTCAAAAATATTTCCATTTTGAACCGCGACCTGTTGTAGCTCCAACAAATGCTTTTCCGAAGCACCACGTTCTCTTGTATGGAGGTTCTTCAAAGTGTCAATTTGGTTTTTCTTCTCATCTTCCGTTGCCCTAATCACTTCAGCCGGTAAAATGGTGGGCGAACCTTTGGAGCTCAAGAATGTATTAACCCCTATTATTGGATATTCCCCGGAATGCTTTAAGGTTTCATAATGAAGACTTTCCTCCTGAATCTTGGAACGTTGGTACATGGTCTCCATGGCGCCCAACACCCCACCCCGTTCCGTGATTCTATCAAACTCCATCAATACTGCCTCTTCCACTAAATCGGTCAACTCCTCAATGATGAAAGACCCTTGAAGTGGATTCTCATTTTTGGCCAATCCCAATTCCTTATTGATGATCAATTGTATGGCCATGGCTCTACGGACCGATTCTTCGGTAGGGGTGGTAATGGCCTCATCATAGGCGTTGGTGTGCAAAGAATTACAATTGTCGTAAATGGCGTAGAGCGCTTGAAGCGTAGTTCTAATATCGTTGAAGTCAATTTCTTGGGCATGCAAGCTCCTTCCCGAAGTTTGTATATGGTACTTCAACATTTGGGCCCTAGGGTTGGCCCCATATTTTTCCTTGAGTGCCTTGGCCCAAATCCTTCGGGCCACCCTTCCTATCACAGCATATTCGGGATCCACCCCATTGGAAAAGAAAAACGATAGATTGGGACCAAACTTATCAATGTCCATTCCCCTGCTCAAATAATATTCCACATAAGTGAACCCATTGGAGAGGGTAAAAGCCAATTGTGTAATGGGATTGGCCCCTGCCTCGGCTATATGGTATCCTGAAATGGAAACCGAGTAAAAGTTCCGCACTTGATGGTCAATGAAATATTCCTGCACATCCCCCATCAACCTCAGGGCAAATTCGGTTGAAAAAATACAGGTATTCTGCGCTTGATCTTCCTTTAAAATATCAGCCTGTACCGTTCCCCTAACTTGGCTCAGGGTTTCCTTCTTGATTTTTTCATACACCTCTTTGGGCAACACTTGATCTCCGGTGACCCCCAAAAGCATCAACCCCAAACCATTGTTCCCTTCGGGAAGGTCTCCTAAGTATGTTGGACGGGCTGCTTTTTTCTTTTTAAAGATGTCCTCAATCTTCTTTTCCACCTCTTTTTCGAGCCCTTTTTCCTTGATGTACTTCTCACAGTTTTGATCAATGGCAGCATTCATGAAAAAGCCCAATAACATCGGAGCCGGCCCATTGATGGTCATACTCACAGAAGTCATGGGATTGCTCAAATCAAACCCAGAATAGAGTTTCTTGGCATCGTCCAAACAACAGATGGACACTCCGGCATTGCCAATTTTCCCATAAATATCTGGCCTGTTGTCAGGATCATTTCCATACAATGTTACAGAATCAAAAGCTGTGGAGAGACGCTTTGCAGGCATATCCAAGCTTACATAATGGAATCTTCTGTTGGTACGTTCCGGGCCACCTTCCCCTGCAAACATTCTTGTAGGGTCCTCCCCTTCCCGCTTAAAGGGGTAAAGTCCAGCAGTATAGGGAAACTCTCCTGGCACGTTCTCCTGCAAAATCCAACTGAGAATATCACCCCATGCCTTGTATTTGGGCAAAGCCACTTTTGGGATTTGACTATGGGAAAGTGATTGGGTATGGGTTTTTATCTTCACTTCTCGATTCCGTACCTTAAAGGAGTAGACCTCGGATTTGTATTGGGCAACCGTATCCCGCCATTTTAAAATCGATTCCCAATGCTGTGGCAGGAGGTGCATCTTCACCTTATCAAACTCTTTGATCAATATGTTCAATAAGTTCTTTTCATCGGCACTTGCTGAATGGGAAAGCATTTTATCCTCATTAAGACCTGATTTACCCAAAAAAAGTTCCTCGGCTTTACCTTGGTCCATATCCAAAATACTGGCCACGGTGAGAAAAATACCGTACAACTTTTGGGCGACTTTGGCTTGATTGATTGCCTTAAGATCATAAGACCTATTATTCTCGGATATTTCTGAGAGGTACCGGGTGCGGGATGGCGGAATTACATATATTTTTTCGGCCATTTCTTGGGTCATCTCAAAATTTGAAACCAATTTGGAACCTGCCTTTTCCACCAAAGTATCCATGACCTTTTTGTAAAGATTGTTCATCCCAGGGTCATTGAATTGCGAAGCAATGGTCCCAAAAATGGGAAGATCCTCATCCTTGGCATGCCATAGTCCATGGTTTCGTGCGTATTGCTTTTTCACATCGCGAAGCGCATCCAAAGCTCCCCTTTTATCAAACTTGTTGATGGCCACCACATCCGCAAAGTCCAACATGTCTATCTTTTCCAACTGGGTAGCAGCGCCAAATTCCGGAGTCATCACATAAAGAGACACATCGCTATGTTCCAAAATCTCGGTGTCGGACTGACCAATACCTGAAGTTTCCAAAACAATTAAATCATACTTTGCGGCCTTAAGAACCTGAACGGCTTCCGATACATGCTTGGAAAGGGCCAAATTGGACTGCCTGGTGGCCAACGACCGCATATATACCCGCTCGTCATTAATGGCGTTCATCCGTATCCTATCTCCCAACAAGGCGCCACCCGTTTTTCGTTTGGATGGGTCCACAGAAATAATGCCCACATGCTTTTCGGGAAAATCCATCAAAAAGCGGCGGACCAGCTCATCTACCAAACTGGATTTCCCAGCACCTCCTGTTCCGGTTATTCCCAAAACGGGCACTTTCGCAGCTCCGTCCTGGATTTCATCTTCATATTTTTCAAACTCGTCATGTCTGTTTTCTGCCAAGGAAATCAACCTAGCAATTGAATTGACATCTTTCTCTTCCAGTACTTTTCCGACCTTTTTCCCTTTGGGAAGTGTTAAATCCGGGACTTGGGAATCGCAACGTTGCACCAAATCATTGATCATCCCCTGCAATCCCATATGCCGACCATCATCAGGTGAATAAATGCGCTCTATCCCGTAGTCCATTAATTCTTTTATTTCCTCTGGAAGTATCACACCGCCGCCACCTCCAAAAATCTTGATATGGCCCGCTTCTCTTTCCTGTAGCAAATCAAACATATACCTGAAGTACTCATTATGCCCGCCTTGATAGGAAGTCATGGCGATGGCATTGGCATCTTCCTGAATGGCACAGTCCACCACTTCGGCCACACTTCTATCGTGTCCCAAATGAATCACCTCGACCCCAGTGGCTTGGATGATTCGCCTCATGATATTAATGGCCGCATCATGCCCATCAAAAAGCGAGGCTGCAGTTACAATCCTGATTTTATTTTTAGGCGAATAGGGTTTGATTTGTTCCATTATCAATAAAAGGTCTTTTTCTGCCATGCAATTTACAGAAAATGCAAATCAAAATCGATTTCACTTAGAATATTACAAAAAACTTTGGTCCTTTGGTCTGCTTTTTCTGAATGTTATAATTTTATCGGTCTAAATTCACCCATGAAGCTCACTATACTTATCCATTGTCCCGACCAATCCGGTATTATACGATCCGTAACCACTTTTATCCATCAGCAAGAAGGAAACGTTGTGTATTTGGATCAGCATGTGGACAAACAGGCTGGGGTTTTCTTTATGCGTTTGAAAAGTGAGTTTGAAAAGAAAATTGTTTTGGATGATTTCAAGACAGAATTCGGCGCCACCCTTGCCAAAGAATTTGATATGGAGTGGGATGCCTATCTTGAAGGCCACAAACCAAAGATGGCCATCTTTGTATCCAAGTACAACCATTGCCTTTATGATTTATTGAGTCGTTTCAACTCTGGAGAATTGTTGGTTGATATTCCTTTTATCCTGAGCAACCACCAAGATTTGGCCTATGTGGCGGAACAGTTCAAGATTCCGTTTTACCATGTTCCTGTTACCAAGGAGACCAAAGAAAATGCCGAGGCCGAACAGCTCAAACTATTAAAAGAGTACCAAGTGGATTTTATCGTATTGGCACGTTACATGCAGATTATATCCCCGAGATTGATTGATGCCTATCCTCAAAAAATCATTAATATCCACCATTCCTTTTTGCCGGCCTTTGTGGGAGCAAAACCGTACCATGCCGCTTTTGAACGTGGTGTCAAAATTATTGGGGCCACTAGTCATTATGTAACTGAAGATTTGGATGCCGGCCCTATTATTGAACAGGATGTTACAGCCGTTTCCCACTCGCATTCCATCAAGGATTTTATTGCCAAGGGAAGGGATTTGGAACGAATTGTACTTTCCCGTGCCGTGCAGCTGCATGTAGCCCGAAAAACCATGGTCTACAATAATAAGACCGTGGTCTTTTCATAGTCGACAACCGGAATCACTATTTGGCTGACACGGATTTATACAATCCAAAACAGGCAATGACCCCCCACACAAAATTAATGAAGAGTACGGCCCAAGCCGAATAATAGGCGCCATTGGCTACAAAAAGGACACTACCTATAATGTTGTACCAATGGTATACGGGTTGATTGGAAGTCCATCTTCCACGAATCAACATGTAGTAGGAAAACAGAAAACAATACGAACCAATCCAGCCCAACAGCTCAAAGAAAACTCCCATCAATCCGCATATTTAAAAAGGTCTAAACAGTGCCTTATGTAGATTTCCTGTTGCTTTTGATGGGCTTTATCATTTTGTTGGAACATTCCCATGTAGTAATACGATCCATCAATCAGGGCAAAGATGATTTCGGTGAGCTCATCAATATTGGTATTGGTTATGATTCCATTGTTATGTGCCTGTTTCAATTCTTCCCGCAATACATCATGCAATTGCAATAGGTACTGCTTAAAACTATCATTGAAGGCTTTGTTTCTGTAGATAAGAGCATAGCAGCTATAGAACACCCCATCGTCAAAATATTGGTTCCACTTTCTCGAAAATAGATTATAGATCAATGCCTCAAGGTCTTTTTGGGTCTTTATGGTTCCCAAATGGTCTTCCACCAATACCTTAAGGTGTTGCTGAAGAATATATTCGTTCAACCCGATCAATAGTTCGTCCTTGGTATTAAAATAGTGCATGACCAGACCATTGCTGATTCCCATGGCTTTGGCCACTTTGGCTATGGAAGCATTTTCCAGTCCAATCTCCTTGGACACCTCATAAAATGCCTTTATAATTTCCAATCGCCTTGTTGGCCCCAAACTCTTTCTTCCCATGGTTCGTCCAAATTGTAATGTTAAAGCAATAATACTCTTTTTTTTAAAAAAATAGATTGATTGAACGTTCAATTAATTTATTTTATAATTTCGTAACGATCACTTAAATATTTATTAATTGAACGTTTATTCAATTTACATTTCTTTGACCCGTCTTTTAATACATCATCATGAAAGCTAACTATCTTCTTTTTCTCACTGCCCTTTTGGGCCTTACCACTACTTATGCAAGCTCTGCGACTACGCTGGATTCCATTGCAAAAAAAGTGGTGTTCATCATTGTGGATGGCATCTCTGCCGATCAACTAAAAAATGCCCATACTCCTTACCTTGACAGTATTGGAACCTTGGGAGGATACACCAATGCCTATGTTGGTGGCAGAAAAAACACCTATTCCGAAACCCCTACCATCTCCGCAGTGGGCTACAATAGCCTTCTTACGGGTACATGGGTCAACAAACACAATGTATGGGGCAATGGCATTAAAAAACCTAACTATAATTACCCTACCATCTTTAAATTATTCAAAGATCAACGCCCCAACGGAACGGTAGCGGTATTTTCTTCCTGGCTGGACAATAGAACCAAACTCATTGGTGATGGTCTCCCGGAAACAAACCATATAAAAGTGGATTATGCCTTTGATGGTCTGGAACATGACACCATCAACTATCCGCACGATGCCCAAAGAAACTTTATGAAACTGATTGACTACACGGTCGCCGACCACGCCGCAAAGACCATTCTTGAAAAAGCCCCGGATGCTTCGTGGGTCTACTTGGAGTTCTCCGATGATATGGGCCATGGGTTTGGTGATAGCGAACGATTTAACGCAGCCATACAGTTTGAAGATGCCCTTGTGGGCAAAATTTGGCAGGCCATAAAAAAGCGGCAATCAGCCCATAAGGAAGAATGGTTGCTTATTGTAACCACCGATCATGGTAGAAGCTCCAAGGATGGTAAGGGCCATGGTGGCCAGAGTGATCGGGAGCGTAGCACTTGGATAGTAACCAATTCCCAAAACACCAATACCTACTTCAAGGAACAGACCCCTGCAGTTGTGGACATTCTACCCACCATGACGGACTTTCTAAACCTTAATGTTCCCTTGGATATAAAAAGGGAGTGGGACGGCGTCTCCTTGATACAGCCCGTGGACGCTATGGG
>JAUICT010000104.1 GCA_030429325.1 Bacteroidia bacterium | reverse complement strand
AAGTTCCCGGGGTTTCTGGTGGTATTGTGGCTTTTGTAGGAGGTTTTTATGAAGAGTTTATCTATTCATTGCAGAAACTCAACTCCAAGGCCGTTAAACTATTTTTAAATGGACGGTTCAAAAGTTTTTACCAATACACCAACGCCCAGTTTCTAATACTGCTCATTTTTGGAATGCTGGTGAGCTATTTCAGTGTTTCCAGAATATTGGATTATTTCTTGGACCATAATGAACTACTGGTATGGGCCACTTTTTTTGGAATGATTTTAGGATCCATTTACTACATCGGCAAAGATTATGATTCATGGAACCAAAGGACAATCCTGGTAGGCGTTTTAGGTTTAATTGTTGGAATTTCTATCAGTTTCCTTAGCCCTGCCAAGGAAAACGACAATCTATTTTTCATCTTTTTCTGTGGAATAATCAGCGTGTCCGGAATGACTCTTCCAGGGCTTTCTGGCTCATTTATCTTGATCCTCCTTGGAAACTATGTGCTCTTACTGGTCGATTCCGTAAATGCACTCTACGATACTTTTTCCGATATTTTTTCGGGTGATTTTGGTTTTCTGGACAATGCGGAACGCATGCAAACCTTAAAAATTCTGGCCATATTTACTTTAGGTTCCGCAACTGGCTTGGTCACCTTTTCGCATTTGTTGAGCTATGTCCTCAAACATTACAAAGCTTCCACAACAGCGGCCATTTTGGGATTCATCACCGGATCCTTGGGAGTTTTATGGCCATGGAAACGCACCATGTACAAAATGGACCACTTAGGAAATCCTTTATTGGACTCCAATGGCGATAAAGTTATCCTCAATTACGAACGCTATCTTCCCAATTTGGGCCATACCGAGACATGGTGGGCCATACTCTTTGTTATTTTGGGAATTTTGATATTATTACTCTTGGATTGGTATGGAAAAAACAGGAAAGAAAAAAAACAGGTACGGACTACTCGGTAAAAACATTTCATACTCCTTCTCCCAAGGGTATTTCACCCAAAAATTCAAGGACTTGGGATTGGTGGACCATAGTTATGAGAACTTCGACCTCCAAGAAATATCGGAATTAGGTCAAGTTTTGTCCCAGAACAAACTCAAGGGTCTCAATGTAACCATTCCATATAAAGAAGCTGTTATTCCTTATCTGGATGACATGGATGGACAAGCAAGGGAGATTGGCGCCGTGAACACCATTAAGTTTACCGAACAAGGCCTAAAAGGATTCAATACCGATGCTTATGGCTTTAAAACATCACTAAAACCCTTCTTGAAACCCCATCATACCAAGGCACTTGTTTTAGGTACGGGAGGAGCTTCCAAAGCCATTAACTTTGTATTGAACGAGTTGGGCATTGCCAATACATTCGTCTCCAGAACCAAGAAAACCGGGCAGTTCACCTATGATGAATTGAACAAGGATATTATTGAGACGCATACCGTCATTATAAACTGTACTCCTTTGGGCACTCATCCCAATGTCTTGGAAAAGCCAGATTTACCCTATCAGTTCGTTGGAAGCGACCATTTGCTATACGATTTGATCTACAACCCAGAAAAAACTACCTTTTTGGCTATGGGAGAGGGTAATGGGGCTGCCATCTGCAACGGTTTATCAATGCTTCAATACCAAGCTGAAAAAGCTTGGAAAATCTGGAATACACCTTAAAAAAGGTCAACAGTGCGCCATTATGGCCAATCCGCACAACAAAAAACTTCCGCAAAAGAAGAATCAATACTTTTGCTATTAGACAATTAAGTTGCTAAATTGGCTATAATTATCATCAATCCAAAGGAAAGGAGACTACTAATGCAGGAAAATGATCATAAACTTCAGCAAGCTGAAGGTGGCACAGAGCATATATCGGACACTACTAAGAAAACCTTGGAGGAAAGCCCCATTTCTGACCCAAAGTCGTCCGATGATACTGTTCCTGAAACTATAGAGAACACTAAATCCGAAGAAACCGCTCCCCCAAATCCTGAGAAAGGTGAGGAAGAAAAAAAAGCGGATACCGAAGATTCCAATGAGGCAATCGATGAAATAGATGCTGACAATGCCGAGGATGCTGAAGACACAGACAATGAAAAAAGGCATTTCATCCCTATGCTGGATTATCATTCCATGTCCATGGAAAATCTTGTGGGTGAGCTCCAGCGCCTTATACGAAATGAAAAGATACAAGCCATTGGCAAACACGTAAGCTCCATTAAATATGAGTTTGACCAAAAATTCCAAGAATTCTTAGAGCACAAAAAGGAAGAATTCGTATCCAAAGGTGGCAACGAAGTGGATTTTAAGTACAACTCGGTTGCCAAAAGGCAGTTCAACGAGGTCTATTCCGATTATCGTGAAAAACGTGACCACTACTATAAACAGTTGGAGCAAACGCTGAAGAGCAACCTCCAAAAGCGATTGGAAATCATTGAGCAGCTTAAAGGGCTTATTGATGTAGAGGAAGACATCAACACCACTTATAAGAATTTTAAGGAACTCCAAGAAAATTGGAAGAATGCAGGTCCAGTCCCTAGGACCAGTTATAATGATGTTTGGCGCACCTACCACCACCATATGGAAATCTTTTATGATTTTCTCCACCTAAACCGTGAGTTGCGTGACCTTGATTTTAAGCACAATCTGGAAGAAAAACTCAAATTGGTGGAGCGTGCTGAAGCATTGGTGAACGAGCCAGACTTGGGCAAAGCTTTTCGGGAGTTACAAACCTTGCACAAAATCTGGAAAGAAGACATTGGCCCAGTGGCCAAGGAGCAGCGTGAAGAGGTTTGGGACCGTTTCAGTAATGCCACCAAGGCCATGCACCAACGTAGGCAAGAGCATTTCCAAGAACTTGAAAAGGTTTACGAAAAAAACCTTGAGAAAAAGCAGGATATCATTGCTGAAATCGCCAACATCGCGGAAAATGTGACCGATAACCACCGAGCCCTTCAACAACAAATCAAACAAGTTGAAGCTCTTAGGGATTCCTTTTTCAAGGCAGGTAAGGTTCCTCAAAAGGTCAACGAGGAAACATGGAGCGCCTTTAAGGAAGCTGTCCGGAAATTCAACAGGAACAAAAATGCCTTTTACAAAAACCAGAAAAAGGAACAGCACAAGAACTTGGAGAAGAAAAGAGCTCTTCTGGAGCTCGCTCTATCTTTAAAAGATAGCGATGATTGGAATACATCCACCCCAGAAATGAAACGGATTCAAAGCGAGTGGAAAAAAATTGGCCATGTTCCCCGAAAATATTCCGATAAAATCTGGAACGAGTTCAAAAATGCCTGCAACCATTATTTTAATCGATTACATGCCGAAAAGAACGAAGCCCATAAAGAGGAATATGAGAACTTGGAAAAGAAGACAGCCTGTCTGGAACGCCTTCGTGCCTTTAAGCTAAGTGGGAATAATGACAAGGATTTGGAAACCCTTAAAAAGTTTCTGGCCGAATGGAAAAGCTATGGTCATATCCCATATAACAAAAAGCACATCAATGGTAAATTCAACAAAATCATGGATGCCCTCTTCCATAAATTGGGAATAGGAAAACAGCAATCCGAGCTGCTCAAGTATGGCAACAAGGTACAAGAACTCGCAAAAACCGAGGATAATCGTGCCATTGGCAACGAACGTGTTTTTATAAAGCGTAAAATTGATGAAGTAAAATCGGATATTCGCCAATTGGAGAACAATCTTCAGTTTTTCTCCAATGATTCCGAAGACAATCCTTTAGTGAAAGAGGTCATCAATAAGCTGGACAAACAAAAAGAAGCCCTTCAAACTTGGAAAGAAAAAATGAAGAAGCTGAACATCCTTGAGAATAGGTTGAATCGGGAAGCGGAAGAAGAGGAAAGTTCTTCCGAGGAAGAATAGGTTCCAACTCTTTTCTTTATAGACATTTCACGAAGTTCTCCATAACGTCAGATTCATTAAGGATTCTGCCAATGTCTTGTAAGAGTTTCAACATTCCCCCCTACTACAACCCATTCACTTGGGTTGAACCCATTTTTATCAAGATATGGATGCATTGAACCAAAACATTGAAGCCCATTATCTCAAGGAAAATCTGTTTGGGGAGATTATAAATCGATTGAAAGAGAAAGGTGTGGACCTAAATCAGGTTCAGCGCAGTGACATTGCCGGTGTGGATGAATTTCATGTAAGGGGAGCGGAAGTTTCAAGAGAATTGGCATCTACCGTTCCTTTAAAAGGACGGAAAGTATTGGATATGGGCAGTGGTCTTGGCGGCCCTTGCCGAATGTTGGCCGATGAATATGATTGCCATGCCACCGGGATAGATTTGAGCGCAGAGTTTGTAAACACGGCCAATGCTCTTTCCAAACTGGTAGGGCTTGGTGATAAAACCCAGTTTGTTCAAGGAAGTGCCACCGAACTTCCTTTTGAAGACAACTCGTTTGATGTAGTCTGGACCCAACACGTACAAATGAACATCCCCGACAAACAAAAATTCTATAGCGAAGCTTACAGGGTATTATGCCCCGGAGGGCACTTTTTATACTATGATATTTTTAGAAAGAGCGATGAAGATGTCACCTACCCCATGCCATGGGCGGCCCATGAAGGATTAAGTTTTCTCTTCAAAGGTGAAGAAATGGCAAAAATCATGGCAGAATTGGGCTTTACTTTAAAATCAAAAAAAGACCAAACCCAAGCTGGAGCAGCTTTTTTTACTTCGCTCTTAGCTCGTATTGCTGAGTTTGGACCTCCTAAACTGGGATTGAACGTTTTAATGGGAGAATCCACAAAACCCAAACTCACCAATCTTTTGGCCCACTTTCAGAAAGGGGTATTGTGCTTGGAAAGTGGTGTTTATCAAAAATAAAAACCGTCTACCTTACTTTGCCACATTTACTGAACGGGTCTCACGAATCACGGTGACCTTCACCTGGCCGGGATAGGTCATATCTGTCTGTATTTTCTGGGAAATCTCAAATGAAAGTTCGGCCGCTTTATCATCGCTTACCTTTTCACTCTCCACAATCACACGAAGCTCTCTACCCGCTTGAATAGCATAGGCTTTCTGCACCCCATTGAATCCAAAAGCGATGTCTTCCAAGTCCTTCAAACGTTGAATGTACGAATCCAAAACCTGTCTACGGGCCCCGGGACGGGCCCCACTAATGGCATCGCAAACCTGTACAATGGGGGAAATCAGGGTGGTCATTTCTATTTCATCATGGTGGGCTCCAATGGCATTACAAACCTCTTTTTTCTCACCGTATTTTTGCGCCCACTGCATTCCCAATATAGCGTGCGGTGTTTCCACTTCCACTTCGGCCATGGGTACTTTTCCAATATCGTGTAAAAGTCCTGCACGTTTGGCTAATTTGGGATTAAGTCCCAATTCAGCGGCCATTACTCCACAAAGCTTGGCCACCTCTCTAGAATGTTGCAATAGGTTTTGTCCGTATGAGGAACGGTATTTCATTCGTCCAACCGCCTTGATCAATTCTGGGTGAAGACCGTGAATCCCCAAATCGATTACGGTGCGTTTTCCAATCTCTGCAATTTCTTCGTTGATCTGTTTTTCGGTCTTTTTAACGACCTCTTCAATGCGTGCTGGGTGGATTCGTCCATCGGTCACCAAACGGTGCAAAGACAGACGGGCAACCTCTCTCCGAACGGAATCAAAACAAGACAGGATAATCGCTTCAGGTGTGTCATCCACAATGATTTCAACACCTGTGGCTGCTTCCAAAGCACGGATATTCCGACCTTCCCGTCCAATGATACGCCCTTTTACATCATCAGACTCCAAATTAAAAACAGACACGCAGTTCTCCACGGCTTCCTCCGTTCCAATGCGTTGGATGGTATTGATGACAATCTTTTTGGCCTCTTGCTGTGCTGTAAGCTTTGCTTCCTCCAAAGTACTCTGAAGATAAGCCATGGCATCAGACTTTGCGGTTTCTTTCAAGGATTCAAGCAATTGGCTCTTGGCGTCTTCGGCCGATAGGCCCGAGATTACCTCCAACTGTTGTACTTGGCTCTTGTGCAGTTTTTCAACTTCGGATTGTTTCTTGTCGAGGATTTCACTTTTATGATCAACCTCCTTGAGCTGTTGCTCCAGTTGCTGATTTAATTTTTTGTTCTTGGCAAGTTCACTGCTCACTTGGGATTCTTTGTCCCGGGTTCGCTTTTCCGCTTCGCCAATTTTCTTATCCTTATTGATGATTACTTTTTCATGCTCTGCCTTTAACTCCAAAAACTTTTCCTTGGCTTGGAAAATTTTATCCTTTTTGATGTTCTCACCTTCCTTCTTGGCCTCTTTTATGATATTTGATGCATCCCTTTTGGCATTGGAGATGATTTTGGTCGCCTTGCCCTTCTCCATCATCTTGGCGATGGCAAATCCTATTGCCAAGCCCACAACAGCCGCTATAACGATTACTATGATGTTATCCATGTTGATTATGTTTGGTTATAAAAAAAGCCCACACTGGAGGAAGTTTTGTACAAACTCCTAATTACAGGTTTAGGGCTACCAAGCTGCTCAAGGATCCCTATACAGGTAGGGCCTGCTTTTACAACCTAAACTCACCCTTTTTAATTATAATAGTGTTGAGTTTGTCAAAAAAATATTACCAATGTGGGCAGTAACAATATTTATTTTAAAGAACTTATTCCCCTAGTTTGGAATACACCAAATCATTCAGGGCCCTTAGCCGTTCCATGGCAGCTTTGGTTCCTTCTGACTGATCTATTCCGCCTTGCTCTATTTTTGAGGCGAACTGCAGGGCACACATGGCCAAAACGTCCTGTTTGTCCCTGACAGCATAGTTCTGCTCGAACTTTTTGACCAAATTTTCAATATTCTTGGCCGCTTTTCGCAATCCTTCCTCCTGTTTAGGGTCTATTGTTAGAGGATATACCCTATCAGCAATGGAAAGCTTTATTTTGAGCTTCTCTTCCATCATATTGGAACAAACTAATCCGCCAACTTGGCAATGCAAACATCAAGTTCGCGAATTAATGTATTTATTTTGAGCTTAGCTT
>JAUICT010000103.1 GCA_030429325.1 Bacteroidia bacterium | reverse complement strand
GCCCATGGTACGCTACGATACACGATATGCTTCAACCATTGGAAAGTGGATGTTGAATGCCGCCAACGCCTCCAAATTCTTTTATCCTTATGAAATGGCAGATGACCATCAGACCCTGCCCAACAAAAAAGAGCACACAAAGGGGGTGATTGCTTATGAAGGACTGATCAAGAACGTGCATTTGGAGGGTTATCCCGATATGGAGGCTCCCATTGCCATTGGTGACGGCCCCCATTGGAACCCGAAGAATCCTGATGTATCCCAGTTCAGTGTTTATGGCAGTGGTCATGTGGGTATTGCCGGGGCCATTATAAAAAGTACCGATGTGCCGGGAATCCTAAAGTTGGATTGTTTGGCCACCGATTTTTATAAAAATGAATCGTACCCAACGTTTTTGATGTACAACCCTCATCAGGAATCCAAAACGGTAACGTATCTGAGCCAAAGCAAGCAAAAGGTTGATTTGTATGATATTGTTTCGCACCAAATGGTTGCCCAAGGGGTGGACATGAAAGCGAATATTGAGATTCCAGCGGACCAAGCAAGGGTTTTGGTTGAAATTCCTTCGGGCAGCACTATAAAGGAAGAAGAAGGAAAATATTTGGTAAATGATGTTGTAATTGCTTTTATGTAATTACAAGAGAATAAAAGAAAGTTTCAAGAAAGGCTGGGTTTCGTTGAATGCCTATTGATAAAATATAGTTAGTTCAGTTAGTTTTTTTTAAAGGGAAGGGATTTTGTCTTTTCCCTTTTTTGACATGTGCCTACGGATGTTCGCCCTTTCCGCAATCTGTTTCGATTTCAGCTTTCATCTTTGTTTCACCAACCGAAAATTCTTCCTCATTTCTTCAAGGATTTTTCATGCCCTGGGCAGTAATAGTACTTTGTTTATTGGTATAATGTTATTTATAGGGAATGGGTTTTTATGAATCTTTTGTTTTGGTTGTCCCAAAAATCAATATCGACCTTTCTCTTTATACCAATACTGGCTCTTTTCCCATTTACAGTTACTCTTGCCAAGATTTCCACTTTATTATTAATAGCTCGTGATTTGTTGATCCAGAATAGGATTGAAAAGGTGTGTGACTTCTTCATAGTTGTCATCTTTTAGGTTAAACATTAAGATGAAAGTCAAATCAACTATGGTTTCTTGGCATTTTGCCATTCGGTCAACACTATTGACCTCTCGAAAATCTGTTAACCGATTTGCTGGTGAAAGGAAACAAGTCAATACAAATTGATGGATGGGCCAAAAACGGCGAAAACCTTGCAAAATCTATGAGATTGCAAGGTTTTCTTTTAGTTTGGCATTGCTGCCCAGTGACCGCGGCAGGATTCAAACCTGCAACCTTCTGAGCCGTAATCAGATGCGCTATTCAGTTGCGCCACGCGGCCTAATATGTAATTTTCTCCATCTTCTTCCAGCAGCCGATTTCAAGTATTTTTCTCTTTTTCGAGCCTCTGCTAAAGTTTCGAAACTTTCTTCATGAACCAACTTCCAAGGAACAAATGGTTTGGTCGATGTGGTTTTTCCTGTGTTGTGTTCCTTCAATCGTCTAGCAATATCCTTGGTGAAACCAACATAATATCGCTCGAATTTAGAACTGTACAGCACATAAACAAAGAACATCAAAATGTCATTTTTGCGCCCCGTCCGAACGTTCCCTTTGGAACGGGCGGGCACGCGGCCTTTTAATAGGGCTGCAAATATATTTCTTTTTACCTTTACTGCAAAACCTCACCTGTCAAAAAATTATGGATTTTGCTTCCTACATTCGTGATATCGAAGACTTTCCAAAACCTGGTGTGAATTTTAAGGATATAACACCACTTTTAAACAATCCTGAAGCACTGAATAAAGCCTGTGATGTTCTTTGCGGTTTTGCAAGTCACATGCACGTTGATAAAGTGGTAGGGGTTGATAGTAGGGGGTTTATATTTGCGCCATTAATAGCCTCTCGCATAGGAGCCGGGTTTGTGCCAGTGAGAAAGTCCGGAAAACTTCCCTATACTACCATTTCGGAATCCTATGAGCTGGAATACGGTTCGGAAACTTTGGAAATCCACACAGACGCCATAAAAAAAGGAGAAAAAGTGTTGGTGCATGATGATGTACTTGCTACGGGAGGAACGGCCAGTGCTGTTTGCAAGCTGATTGAAAAACTTGGTGGAGAAGTGGTACAATGCAATTTCTTAATAGAGCTTACCTTCTTAAATGGAGCCAAAAAACTAAACGGTTACCAAATAGAAGCTCTTCTGCAATATTAATTCAAAGCGTTTTTGGTGACATAGTACCGCCAGCCTATAATGGCCAATTGTAATTTGGAAGCCTTGGAAAGGTCCAATCCCTTTTTGGTATAGGAAGGAAGTATTGCCTTATTGACAAAATTTTGAAAAACATGGTGTTAGGTGTTAGTTAAGGCAAATATAACCAAGATATTGGGTTGCTCCTTTGCAGAGTTGGAAAAAGAAAAAGGCCAACTTAGTTGGCCCTTTTATGGAATTCTTATTTGTTGGAAGCAATCCAAAGGTCAATTTTATCCTCCAATAAAGCCAAAGGAACACAACCGGTCTCCAAAACTTGGTTATGGAATTGCCCAATATTGAAGGTGTCCCCTAGAGCATCTTCAGCCTTTTTGCGAAGTTCCCTAATTTTCAATTGTCCTATTTTATAGGATAAAGCTTGACCAGGGTTGGCCATGTACCGTTCAATTTCCGAAATGATACTGGCCTCGGACTCAGCTTCATTGTCCAAGGAATATTGAATGGCCTCTTCACGGGTCCACCCTTTTGAATGTAGGCCTGTGTCTACCACAAGACGCACAGCTCGGTGCATTTCAGCTCCCAACATTCCAAAATATTGGTAGGGGTCCGTGTACAGTCCCAATTCTTTGCCCAAAGACTCAGTATAAAGGGCCCATCCTTCGCCATATCCACTATACCAAAGTGTCTTTCTGAACTGGGGAAGCTCCTCGTTCTCTTGGGTCAAGGAGATTTGGTAATGATGACCGGGGATGGCTTCATGAAGGAAAAGGGACTCATCCGAATAGGTATTGTATTTACTGGCGTCGGGGATGGGAACATAAAAAATACCAGGTCGGGTACCGTCCAAGGATCCTTGGTTGTACTCAGCACTTGCCGAATTTTCACGAAAAGCCTCGGTGCGTCGTACCTCAAAAGGGGTTTTTGGTTTTTGGTCAAAAAGTTTTTCAATCTGTGGCTTCATGCGCTCATGAATAGCATTGAAGTTGTCAATTACCTGCTGTGGTTCAGTAAATGGCATAAGGTCCTTATGGTTTCGGACATAGTCGAAGAATGCTTTTAAATCCCCTTCAAAACCAACCTGGGCCTTTACTTTTTCCATTTCGGAACGTATACGGGCCACCTCGCTCAATCCCAATTCGTGGATTTCGGCTGCAGTCATGTTGGTGGTAGTGTATTTTTTAATTTGATGGGCATAATAGGCATCCCCATTGGGTTCGCCTTGTATGCCACTCGTTTCTCTGCCGGTAGCTAGGTAGTCGGTGCTCATGAAATTGTATAAGCTTTCGTAGGCTGGAATGATCTTGTTTGTAATCATGTCTGCATACGAAGCGGTTAGTGATGTCTTTTGTTCATCAGTAAAATCTGCTGGCATGTTCTTTATGGGCTGATAAAAAAGATGCTGATCAATATCTTTGATCGTTTGGGATTGAAGTTGGGGAAGTACCTTCACAATCAATGACTTTGGAAGCACATGACCCTTTTGCATACCTTCCCTCATTTTGGTTTCGGTACTGGATAGCCATTCCAAATAGTCATCTACCCGTTTCATCCAATTTTCGTAATCTTGGACTGTTTTAAAGGGCTGGGCGCTGGCTCCACTTGCCAACTGCCCCACGAATAAATTAAGGGACCACATTTGGTCAATAGGGGTAAGATCGGCGTTGAAATTAAACTCTTCCAGATTAATGTTGCACTCCCATAAGAGAATGGCCTTGCTCATTTGCTCACTTTCAGTAAGATTTTCATCCGGGAATTGAGACAGCATTTCTTTATACCCTTCATAATAGGATTTTGATTTTTCCTTGTAGGTATCGGAAAGTGGATTGGCAAATGAATCGTCATATCTGTGGTCACCGGCCAAGGTGGCAGCCAATGGATTCAGTTTGAGTCCATCCTCATAATAATTGTCCAATACTTTGGAGAACTCATCACTTTGGGAAGGGGCTTCCTCTTTCTTTGCTTCTTGTTTGCAGGACGTCATGGCTAAAAATGCCATGGCTAGAATTGTTATTTTTTTCACTTTTTTTAAGTTGATTTGTTACAAGTGTAAAATAATCAAATCAGTAGAACATAAATGCTAAACTTTTAATAAAAGGGAAATTGTAGGTCAAGAAGATGTACTGCATCATATGAAAATTGATTCAATGATGAGGATGAGGAGCATCACAAAAAGTTTCACAATAGTTATCATCGGTAGATGGATTTTGGGTTAAAAAATGGTTGTTTTCTGATTTTGTTTTTTCAATTTAAAATGATAGAAATCATGTCTCCAAGTTTTTGACCAAGAATCTATACAATTGCATACAGGATTGTAGTCTTTTAAATGAGATGGCCCTTCAATATTTTTAATACGCCTTGGAACTAGTTACATATTTAAATATAATAACCTTGAAATAATTATAAAATGTAATAATTGCAGGGCTGTTTTTAAGTCTTTTTTGAAAACCAAGGGGAGTTTTGTTTAAAAATGGGGCTTTTTTGATCATTTCATTATTGGGTCTGGTAGGATTTAATAAATTCCTTCGCCACTTTTCATAACAAAATAGCGCTCGGTTTAGATAGATTTTTGCTCAAGTTGGCAACACTTTTCTTGAAGCTCAACCATTAATAAATCTTCATATATATTTGCCACAAATTCGTACTCTTTGGAAAACTTACTTTTTATTGTTCTGGGTCTTGTATTGCTAATTGCAGGAGGAAACTGGTTATTAAAATCTGCAGTGGCACTTTCCCTCAGATTGGCTATACCCAAAATTGTAATTGGGATGACAGTGGTCTCGTTTGCTACATCTGCCCCGGAACTTATAGTGAGCATTAAGGCCGCTTTGGATGGATTTCCGGATTTGGCCTTGGGCAATGTGGTAGGTTCCAATATTGCCAATTTGGGCTTGGTGTTGGCCGTTACGGTACTTATGGGGAGTATAGATGTCCGAAAGAATTTTTATACCACCGATTGGCCTGTAATGATGGTAGCTTCGTTACTTTTTTGTGGATTTATTTATTTTGATGGGGTACTGCAACAGTATGAAGGTATTATTCTGGTTGCTATGCTGTTCTTGTTTTTGGTTTATCTTCTTCGTTTTCAAAAAACGGCAGTAGTGGATGAAATGCCGGAAGATGACATACCTCTTCCTATGTACAAGACTGCATTGTTCTTGGGTTTGGGTGGTACCGCACTTTGGGGTGGCTCAGAATTTTTAATAGATGGCGCTGTAGGAATGGCGTCTTCCTTTGGGGTGAGTGATAGGGTCATCGGAATAACCGTGGTATCCGTGGGTACCAGTATCCCAGAATTGGCTGCTTCAGTAATTGCGGTTTTGAAAAAGGAAAAAGCCATTTCGCTGGGGAATTTGATAGGGTCCAATATTTTTAACCTTTTGGCGGTCTTGGGGATTACTTCCATAATCACCCCAATAACTGTTGTGGATCAGGGCTTACTGTCTAGTGATATCTTTTGGATGTTGGGCATATCCTTCCTGATACTTCCTTTGGTCTTTTTTCCAAAAGGGTTGCGGCTCGGATGGCGGGACGGTATTATACTCCTTGCCTTCTATATTTTGTTTGTGTATTTCACCGTAAACTAAAAAAACCGCCCCGGTAATGGGACGGTTTTTTATAATCAACAACTAATTTATACACTATGGTAGGCAAAAAACCTATGCGTTGGCAGATTTTACCGTAGTAATGATTCTGGCAGCCACTCTATAAGGGTCTGCATTGGAAGCAGGTCTTCTGTCTTCCAACCATCCTTTCCATCCTTTCTCTACGGTTAGAATCGGAATACGGATAGATGCTCCTCTATCTGAGACACCATAGCTGAATTCATTTATGGATTGGGTTTCGTGAAGACCGGTCAATCGTTGGTCATTGAACTCGCCATATACAGCAATGTGTTCTTTGGTTACAGGTCGGAAAGCCTCACAAATTTTCTCGTAGGTTTCTTTGGAACCACAGGTTCTTAAAGTGGTGTTGGAGAAGTTGGCGTGCATACCAGAACCGTTCCAATCTCCTTTTATAGGTTTTGGGTGGTATTCAATATAGTAATCATACTCTTCGGTCAATCTGTCCAATAAATAACGGGCAACCCAAATTTGGTCACCGGCATTTTTGGCACCTTTGGCAAAAATCTGGAATTCCCATTGACCACAAGCTACTTCTTGGTTGATACCTTCAAAGTTGAGACCGGCTTCTATGCAAAGGTCAGCGTGTCTTTCAACAATTTCCCTGCCATGGGTGTTTTTTCCACCAACAGAGCAATAGTAGAGACCTTGTGGGCCAGGGTAACCTCCAACAGGGAAGCCTAGAGGAAGTTGGGTGTGGGTGTCCATAATAAAGTATTCTTGTTCAAAACCGAACCAGAAATCATCGTTCTCATCATCTATGGTGTTCCTTGAGTTTGAAGCGTGAGGCGTGCCATCGGAATTCAATACCTCAGCCATTACCAAATAACCATTCTTTCGAGCTGGGTCAGGGTAAATGGCCACAGGCTTCAATAAACAGTCAGATGAACCACCTTCTGCTTGTTGGGTAGAACTCCCATCAAAAGACCAAATGGGGCAATCTTCCAATTTCCCGCTAAAATCGTCCTCAATTTTAGTTTTGCTTCTCATGTTGGCCGTTGGCTCATAACCATCCAACCAGATGTACTCTAATTTAGATTTGCTCATAATCGTGCTAGTTATTTGTTCTCAAATTTATGATTGACAAAAATATATTTTTCATCCGAGAATATATCTTTTGCAGGGTTAAAATGACA
>JAUICT010000102.1 GCA_030429325.1 Bacteroidia bacterium | reverse complement strand
ATTCCTACCGTTTTGGTATTTAAAAATGGTGAGATTGTAAACCGTCAAGTGGGTGTATCTCCCAAAAAAGTATATACAGACGCCATTGATGCGGCACTATAAAACAATATTCCTGTTTGGATTTTAGAAAAGGTTTGGCAAATGCCAAGCCTTTTTTGTTTTATATTGAGACCAGAATCTGTTTATGGACATTAGATCAGAACTTCATAAGGCAACTCTCTTTAAAAACCTTGAACTTTTGGCCAATCAAATTGTTGAGGGTTTTATCAGCGGTATACACAAAAGTCCGTTCCATGGATTTTCCGCTGAATTTGCCGAGCACAAAATCTATAACCCCGGAGAGAGCACCAAACATTTGGATTGGAAACTGTTTGCCAGAACAGACCGCCTCTACACCAAGCGATATGAGGATGAGACCAATCTCCGATGCCATATGATTTTGGACAATTCGGCCTCCATGTACTACCCAGAGGTAAAAAATTTATCCATAGACAACCTCAATAAAATAGGTTTTGGAGTTCTGTCCATCGCCGCTTTGATGCAAATCTTAAAAAAGCAGCGTGATGCTGTTGGTCTAAGTATATATTCTGACGATTACAATTTTTATGCAAACGAAAAAAGCAGTGAACGTCATTTTCAAATGCTGTACTCCAAATTGAACGAGGTATACGCCAATAAGGAGAAATCGCAGATGACCAAGACCTACACCTTTCTACACCAAATTGCAGAAAAGATTCATCGCAGAAGCCTTATTTTCTTGTTTTCGGATATGTTTCAAACTGAAACCGAGGAAGAGAAGTTGTTTGAAGCGCTCCGCCATTTGAAGTACAACAAACACGCCGTGGTCCTCTTCCACCTATTGGACCAGGAACATGAAATGGACTTTAATTTTGAGAACACTCCCAAACGTTTTGTGGATGTGGAAACCGGAGCCCATATAGACCTTTATGCGGAGAACATCAAAAAAAGCTATGCCCAAGAAGTAGAAAATTACACAAATGCCCTACGGTTGAAGTGTGCCCAATACAAGATCAAATATGTTGGTGTGGATGTACGTTCCAATTTCTCACAAGTATTGAATACCTTCATGGTGGAACGGCAAAAATTTGTTTAGTCATTATTTTTAAAAAATGTTTTGTTGAATACGAAATGAGAATGTATATTTGCACTCGCTTTAAAAAAGCAAATGAACAAGATTTGAATCCCGCTGTTGCGGGAGTCTAACAAGATAAAATCATTGGTCTGGTAGTTCAGTTGGTTAGAATACCTGCCTGTCACGCAGGGGGTCGCGGGTTCGAGTCCCGTCCAGACCGCAAAAAGCTCCGATTTCTCGGGGCTTTTTTGGTTTTTAATATCCTGTGTGTTCCACTTTTCCTATTTCTGCAAGAAAACAGTACCTTGATTCCTTATTAAGCCCAAATGGAGAATAATCCAATAGAAACGTATAGGGAATTTATCGCAGGGGTGTTCAATCGATACAGCCCGGTCAGTGATACATCCATTTCCTTGTTGATCTCAATAGGCAAAATCCAGCAGTTGGACAAAGGCTACAGATTACTTTCCGTTGGGGATACATCGAGGTATATCCACATCCTGAATCAAGGGGCCATTGTTTCCTATTATTTGAACAAGGAGGGCGATATGTACCACAAGAACATTTTCTTGGAGGGCAACATTGTGGGTTCCATGGTCTCAGCCCTAAAAAATGAACCCTCCCATTTTGCCCTTGAGGTGGTTGAAAAGGCAATCCTCGTTAGTTTTGACTACAAAAAATATAGGGAACTGATAGACGCACAATCGGACCTAAAAAATTTTTACATTTCCTATCTTGAAAAGAATTGGGTCATCGATAAAGAAAAAAGGGAAGTCGAAATTGTATTGAAAGAGGCCAAGGAGCGTTATCTTGACTTTATAACCCTTCACCCAAATATTGAGGCCCGGATTCCGCTACAATTTATCGCTTCACATTTGGGCATTACCCCCACCCAGTTGAGCCGTATTCGAAAAAAAATCAAAGAAAAAAGCTCCAATCAACATATGTAAAGGCAAAAGTCCATTCCCTTACGGACCTTTGTCCCATGAAATTGATTTTTCTTTACGTATTGGCATTCACAGGCGGTATTTTTCTTGCCGTTCAGGCTGGTTTCAACACCCAATTGGGGGCTTTGGCCAAACACCCCGTCGTGGCGGTGGTATCCACCTCTATTGCGAGTGCTATTTTCGGGAGTTGTTTTATATTATTTACAAACAAAGGAAATGTATCAGTCCAGATAGTACATCAGGTACCTTGGTATTTGTGGTTTGTGGGCGGATTGTTCAGTATGATCGGTATTTCGCTGTATTTCTATACCATTCCCAAATTGGGAATTTCCAAAATGATTGCTTTGGGACTATGTGGACAACTGCTCTTTTCCCTTTTGGCGGGTACGTTTGGTTGGCTGAACCTTCCTATTGAACCCATTACACCCAAAAAATTAATTGGCGTTTTTGCCATGATAACAGGAATATTTTTAATCAATTCAAAATGAATACTGCACTATTAAATATTGGCAACTTGACCCAATTGTGGAGCATCGCAGGGGAAACGCTTCATGGTTACCACAACCATGAAGGCATCCATACCTCAACCATAAAAAATTCCCAGTGGCCCAATCGTGTTTGGACCGATGCCGTCCTTTCCGAAAAATCGCTGCAAAAAATTGAAGCTCAAATGGGGAGCAATAAGGGAATGACATTTTCAAACTTCAACTTGGATTCCACAAAGAATGCATCATTAATCGAAACGGGCCTTTCCCTTAAATCCATACAATACGGGATGAGCCTTCCACTCGAGACAAAGTTTGAAACCGAGAAAAAAGTTGAACTTGTCCGCATAACCCATGATTTGGAAGCAGAAGTATGGAGTACCATTTTTTTTAAGGCCTTCAATTATAGAATAAGTGGGGAAACCATCCTAAAAACCACCAATGATATTCCCTTTTTCTTGGTCTATCATGAAGAAGAACCAGTTGGCACGGTTATTATGTACACTACCGGAACTATCTTGGGAGTACACGCTCTGGGCATTGACCCCGACCACCGAAACCAAGGCTATGCCACTGAAATCATGCACCATGTTTTGAATATCGGCCTTGCCCAAGGGGCATCAATGGCCACTTTACAGGCCTCGGAAATGGCCAAGAACATGTATTTAAAAATGGGGTTTTCACATGACTTTTTAATGGAAAACTACCACTTGAAAACACAAAAAAACTGATATGCAATCTAGTACAACCCCTAAAATCGTAGAAATGGAATTCATCAAAAAACAAGAATGGCGGTATGCCACCAAAAAGTTCGACCCTCACCAAAAAGTATCCGAAGAAAATCTTGAAATCATAAAACGTGCTGTGCAGCTGTCCACATCCTCATATGGACTGCAACTGTACAAAGTATTGA
The DNA here is from genome assembly GCA_030429325.1 of Bacteroidia bacterium. Lineage (GTDB taxonomy): Bacteria > Bacteroidota > Bacteroidia > Flavobacteriales > Flavobacteriaceae > Flagellimonas. Next base: position 3,587 of record JAUICT010000102.1, on the reverse strand, counting down.
TCATAGAAGACCCGAAGACCCGTGAAAAATTGCTGCCGGCGTCATGGAACCAGAGTCAAATCGTGGATGCCTCACACCTATTTGTTTTTTGTAATTATGCTGAAGTGAAGCCACATCATATTGACCAGTATATTGATCTTACGGCAAAAACAAGGCAACTCAATGTGGAAGACCTGAAGGGCTATGGAGATTTCATGAAGTTGAAAATTGGGGAGCAATTCAACGAGACCCAAGCTTCTTGGACTAAACATCAAACCTATTTGGCCTTGGGCAATTTATTGGCCGTGTGCGCCGATCTACAAATTGATGCCTGTCCCATGGAAGGCTTTGAGGCCGAAAAATACAATGAGATATTGGGATTGACCGAAAAAGGCCTTAATGTTTCCCTAGTGGCCCCCATTGGCTATAGGAGTCAGGACGACAACACACAGAACTTGCCAAAGGTGAGAAAACCCTTAGAACTCCTATTTGAATCCATTTAAATTCTTGAAAAGCAGAAACTAAAAGGCCCATAACTATGTTATGGGCCTTTTATGGTTATAAATATAATTCTATTCCTAGTAGTGATACCTCACAAAAGCTTCCATCGCGGCATAACTTGCCAATCCCAAAGACTGGTATTTTTGTGCAGTTTCTTTGTTCCTATCTTCAGCTCTTACCCAAAACTCCCTTAGGTCTTCTCCTTGGAACATAACTCCGTCTTTTTGGGTTTGGTGATAAAAAATGGCTTTTCGCTTTCTTAATACCTGTGCAGGGCTCATGGGCACAGCCATCTCAATCTCATGGATTTCCCACTCATGCCATGCACCGCGGTATAACCATACCCAGCAATCTTTCATAAAAGATTTGCTTTTTAACTGCCCCAATGAAGCAAACAAGGCTTCAAGGCATACCCGGTGTGTGCCATGGGGGTCTGCCAAATCGCCCGCTGCATAAATTTGATGGGGCTTAATCTTCTCAATGATATCATTCATAATCTTGATATCATCCTCTCCCAAAGGTTTCTTACGGATGGCCCCAGTTTCGTAGAAGGGCAAATCCAAAAAGTGCACTTGATTGTCAGGGATTCCCATATAACGGGTAGCACCATAACTTTCACTTCTTCTGATGTTGCCTTTGATCTTTCTTACCAATTCTGAATCAAAGTCTTCCTCGGTTTTACCATTCAGGTCTTCAATGACTTTTGAGAATGTATCTGTTTTGGTAATAGAGTTGGCCACTTCGGCTATCTTCAATGCTTCATGGTCTGCTACGGCAATGTTCCCTGAAGTTTGATATGCAATATGCACCTCATGTCCTTGGGAAACCAAGCGATCAAAAGTACCTCCCATTGAAATTACATCATCATCTGGGTGCGGACTGAATATGATCACACGTTTCTTTTCCGGTGTAGCCCGTTCTGGACGGTTGGTATCATCTGCATTGGGTTTGCCACCGGGCCATCCGGTAATGGTATGTTGCAAACGGTTGAAGGTCCTAATATTGATTTCGTAAGAGGATTGTTCCGTGCTCAACAAATCGGACATTCCTGAATCATTATAATCCTTATCCGTTAGTTGCAATACAGGTTTTTCTTTTTGTAAACTGAGCCAAACCACCGCTTTATGGGTAAGGTCCTTGGTCCAGTCACAAGTGCGCACCAACCAAGGTGTATCTATACGTGTAAGGTGCGCTGCGGCTTCCTTATCCAATACAAAGGTCGTGTTGGAATGTTCCTGCAAGTAGGTGGCGGGAACTTCGGAGCTTACTTCCCCTTCAATGGTTTCCCGAACAATCTCAGATTTGTTCTGACCCCAAGCCAAAAGAACAATGCGTTTTGCTTTTCTAATGGTACCAATACCCATGGTAACCGCTTTTCTAGGCACATTTTCAAGGCCTTTGAAAGCGGGAGCCGCATCTACACGGGTAATGTGGTCCAAGGTAATGTCCCGGGTAGCAGAATTAAAGTGAGATCCCGGTTCGTTAAAACCAATATGCCCGGTTCGGCCTATCCCCAATAATTGAAAGTCCAATCCTCCAGCCTTTTCAATCTGGCTCTCATAACTACGACAATACTTTTGTAGTTTATCCGGTGATACGGTCCCATCTGGAATGTTCACATTTGCAGGATCTATATCCACGTGATCGAACAAATGCTGGTGCATAAAATAGTGGTAGCTTTGAATATTGTTCCGTTCCATGGGGTAATATTCATCCAAATTAAAGGTAACTACGTTTTTAAAACTAAGCCCCTCTTCTTTGTGCATACGCACCAACTCTTCATAGACTTTTATGGGTGATGACCCCGTTGCCAATCCCAATACACATTTTTTGCCTGCTTCCTGTTTTTTCCGAATCAGTTTTGCAATTTCCTTGGCCACTTCGAACGAACCTGTTCTGGAATCGTTGAAAATAACATTGTGGATTTTCTCAAAGCGGGTATCTTCAAATTGACCCGCAGGTTGGTACTGGATTGATTTTGGTTCTATGGCTACTTCCATAACAGTTGCTTATAGTGTTAATTGACAAAGATACTTCAATTTTTCCCCAAGTCCTTATCAAAACAAGGTGAAATAGGTTATGATAATGCTATGTTTTTATGCCATTTGTTGTATCTCAAATTCTTAAGTTCATCTTCATTAAAAATTAACCTCAAAATCACACAAAGGTCATCTTTAGACCTCTGATCTTACTATTTTGGATTCATCTCAAAAACTTGCAATGGCCCATCATTGTTTGCCACGATTACAAAGTTGCGGTCCAATATTTTCATTGCCGTCATTTTTCTGGCATCGGCATTATTAAAGAATCCGCTTTCATTACCCATCAGTACTTTAAAAGTCCCATGGCCATCTCCCAACAATAAAGCACCGGTACCGGCATCGTTTCTTGGGGTTTCTATTTCCGAAACAAAAAGGTTCCCTACTACCAATGCATCCAGATTACCGTCTTCATTAAAATCCTTGACCAAAATATCATTGATGTTGGACAACTGGGCCATTCTGGGCAGTTGATGTATCTTAAAGTCACCATTCCCCAAATTTTCAACATAAGAGGAAGCGAAAGTGCTTGCCGTATAGTGCAATGCGCTTTTTAGATTTTGATTTCCATACACCTCATCCAATTCCAAAGCGGCAAATACATTGTACTTTTTAAATTTTTCCTTAAGCATGGGCACTTGCTCTGACGAACAAGAAAATCCTCGCAAGGGATAATGTTTATCGTTATTGTAGTATCCTAAAACTATGTCATACTTCTCATTGCCATCAAAATCATTATAATAGATGTCAAAGGGTTTTTCCTTAGAAGTTTTGTACTTGTAGTTGAGCCCTAAGTTTCCGGCAATGTAATCCATATCACCATCATGGTCAAAATCACCCTGCTCAATACTAAACCACCACCCCGAAGATTCCATTAAACCATTTGCGGTAACTTTACTCAAATGACCATTTTCGTTGTTAAAGATTGTAATGGGCATCCATTCGCCGACGAGGGTAAGGTCCAAATCCCCATCTGCATCATAATCACTCCAAACCGCATCGGTCACCATACCAAGATTTTCCAATTCAGGAGCCACTTGTTTGGTCACGTTCACCAATTGGCCATTA
>JAUICT010000583.1 GCA_030429325.1 Bacteroidia bacterium | reverse complement strand
CCAGTACACGCTGACACACCTTTTCACGCAACACAACAAACTGGGCGGAAATTTGGGAAAATACCTGCACCAAGAGTTTATGCCCGGATTGGAAAAATCCTTGGCAGATAAAAAATGGGACATAACACCCTATGTCAACGTTTTTAATGTTCCTCCAGAAATGGGCTTCAATCAATTTATGGACCATCCTAGATATTCCACTGGCTATACCACATTATGGAACACCTTGGGCCTGATGGTGGAAACCCATATGCTCAAACCCTATGACCAAAGGGTAGAAGGCACCTACCAGCTTATGGAAAGCCTTGTACAACTTGTTGAAAAAGAACACGACTCCATTAAAAAACTGAGAAAGGAAGCACAAGAAAAAATGCTTGCGCTTACAGAATATCATTTCTCATGGCAAGTGGATACTACCCAACATTCCCTGTTACAGTTTAAAGGTTATGAAGCAGAGCGCCTCTTGAGCAAAGTTACCGGCCTTCCCCGCTTAAAGTATGATCGCGACAAGCCTTTTACCAAAGAAACCGTATATAGAGATTATTATCTTCCGTTGGATACCATTACCATTCCGGATGCTTATATCATTGATCAAAGTTGGCAAAGCATCATGGATAGATTGGATGCGAACCACATCCATTATTCAAGGCTGGACAAAGACACTTCCCTAACTGTTGATGGGTATAAAATTCTCAGTTACGAAACACGAAAAAGCCCTTACGAAGGACATTATCTGCATTACGACACCAAAGTGGAAAAGTGTACAAAAATAGTCCAGTTTAGGGCAGGTGATGTAGTTATTCCAACCCAACAAATAGGCATACGGTACCTTTTGGAGACTTTGGAACCCCATGCGGTGGATTCTTTTTTTAATTGGAACTTTTTTGATACCGTCCTCCAGCAAAAAGAAGGATTTTCTCCCTATGTCTTTGAGGACGTAGCTTTGGAAATGCTGCAAAACGACTCGATTCTTCGTCAAAATTTTGAAGCTAAAAAGGCGTTGGACAAATCATTTTCGGAGAACTGGTACGCTCAATTGGATTGGCTCTTTCAACAGTCAAAATATCTGGAGAATGCCTACCTAACCTATCCCGTATATCGTATTGAAAAGGGTAGCGATGCAGCTGGAATTCTCCCTAAATAGGCCATTCAAAATCCTTGAACAAAACTTCAATGTTTGCATAAGAATTCTTCAAGGCCTTCTTGGTTTTCCTTGGACCCTTCCACTTCACCTTGGAAATTCCTTCAGATTTTTCGGCCACCAGTTTGCCCTTAAATGGAGTGGTCATCACAAACCAATGGGTCTCCTTTAATCGATACTCCCCATTTCTCCTAAACACATGATAAGTGGTTCGCAGAAACCTTTCAATGGTTAAATCGGTGACTCCGGTTTCCTCCTCAACCTCCCTAAGAGCAGCATCTTCAATAGATTCCCCCTTATCTACCTTTCCCTTGGGCAAATCCCATTTCCCATTCCTGTAGATAAAGAGCAGTTTCCCTTTT
>JAUICT010000101.1 GCA_030429325.1 Bacteroidia bacterium | reverse complement strand
AGGGGAATGTTCCAAAACAAAAGCATTGGTAGCCAATTCCTCTGCCGGCAAATGGGGTTTGTTGCTCAAGAAAAGTGAAGCGATCTCTGCCGGAAAAACCATGAGGACCACAAAGACCAAGGTCGCCACCAAAGCGGCATATTTTATGGCCGTATATATGGATTCCTTAACCCGATCATATCGTGCTGCCCCATAATTGAAACCTGCAATGGGCAAAAACCCTTGGGTGACCCCAAAAACAGGAAAAAGGGCGAACATAAGCATGCGGCCGATAATGGCATAGACCGCCACCATGGCTTCCCCTCCCAAGTTAAAGAGGATGTTGTTCATGAGCAGATACGTGATACTGGTCACGGCCTGACGTGCCAAGGTCACAAATCCTAGGGAGCCAATTTCCTGAAGAATGGATCTGTCCAATCCAAAATGGGAAAGACCAATCTTCAGTTCGGAGTTTTTTGATAGAAAGAAGTAGAGAATATATCCAAAACACATTAAATACCCAGCGGTAGTGGCCCAAGCAGCACCGTGCATGCCCCAATCAAACACATAGATAAAAATGTAGTCCATGAGCAGGTTCCCCACCGAAGGGATGATCATGGCCACCATGGCAAATTTGGGTTTTCCCTCGGCCCTGATTACAGTATTTCCCATCATACAAAGCGCCAAAAATGGGACCCCGTACAGGATAATGGTATAGTAAATTTTGGCCGGGGAAAAAATGGAACCCTTCCCTCCAAAAGCAGGTATCAAGGTATCCACGAAATAAAGTCCCAGAGCCACCATGACCACCGTAACCAAAAGGGTCAGCGTAATCTGGTTTCCAAAAGTCTTAAGGGCTTTTTCCTTGTTGTTGGCCCCCAAAGCGCGGGATACAATACTGGAACCCCCAATGCCAATGGCCATTCCCAAAGCTGCAATGAAGAAGGAAACGGGCAACACCACATTAATGGCGGCGATGGCAATGGATCCAATCCAGTTGCCTACGAAGATGGAGTCGACCAATACGTTCAAGGACATCACCAGAATACCGATGGATGCAGGTACGGCCTGTTTGATCAATAATTTTCCAATGGGTTCTTTCCCAAGTGCGTCAGAGGTTACTTTGGCCATGCCAATGGTGTTCTTTGGGTGTAAGGCTTTGTGTGTGGTAAATCTAATCCAAATCTACAACGCCTCGATCAAATTACCTTTGTTCTCCTTTAGTTTTTTGGTGATGCTGTCCCATAAAGCCACTCTATGCTCCAAAGCTTTTTGGCTATACTCAGCGACATCGGTCCATTTTTGTTCATCTTGGCCACAGAGCATCTTCATCATTTTGACCGCCATGGGTCCGTGTTCATCCCCATCCAGTTCAATGTGCCGTTTTAGGTAATAGGAAAGCTTGGGATACTGCTCTGGCCCTTTTTCCCCAGATTGTTCTATAATACCCAAAAACATATCCGGAATCAATTCTTCCCTTCCAAAGGTAAAGGCCGCAGCAATGATATGCGGTTTTTGGGTATTGATGACCTCAAAAGTGAAACTTAAAAAGTTCTTTTCGGCCAGATTCAAATCCGCATTTTCGATTTGCCCTGCGATTGCTCCAAGATTCCCAAAGCTTCCAATGACCTCCTTTACCTTGGAGGTGTTGGCATTGACCTCCTCCATGGCGTCCAGGTACATTTCAAAATGGCTTTTGGCCACTCCTTCCTCATTGAAATCGCTTTCCTCCTCCAAGACAATCTCATTGATGAACCTTGCCACTGTGGTATCCGAAGCAGGCTTCCAAGGAAGGTCGGTACAGGTTAACTCACGTTGAAGGGCCTTTAATAGCGACATAAAATCCCAAACGGCATACACGTGGCTTTCCATAAAGGTCCTGATGTCCTCAACAGAATCCAGCTGTGCGTAGAGCTCATGGTTTTTGAGTTGTTCCCGTACTTCTTTGAGACTGTGCTCCAAGTTTTCAATGCTCATAGACTTGCTTTACTATACTCCAAAAATTATTGGATGTTATATTCCGGCAGGGTTTGATTTGTTGACCAAGTATTGATCCACTGTGCCATAAGACTTGCCCAATCATCCCTATCGTTCAAACATGGGACATGGATATAGTCTTTACCACCTGCTTCAACAAATTGTTCTTTGCCTTCCATGGCGATTTCTTCCAAGGTCTCCAGACAATCGCTTACAAAAGCAGGGGTGATTACGGCCAAACGCTCAATCCCCTCCTTGCCCAATCTTTCAAACTCGTGGTCGGTGAATGGCTGTAACCATGGGTCGCTTCCCAATCGGGATTGGAACGAAGTACTCACTTTATCCCTGGGTAATCCCAATTGCGCTATCACCAACTCGGTGGTATCGTAGCATTGATGCCTGTAACAGGTATGGTGTGCCACCGAATTGGCCTTGCAACAGGCCCCGTTTAATTGGCAGTGGAATTTTGTGGGGTCCGATTTTTTAATGTGTCTCTCGGGAATCCCGTGATAGGAGAAAAGGATATGGTCGTAATCAAAACCTTTTAGCCCTTCTGCAATACTATTGGACAATATTTTGATGTAATCCGGATTGCTGTAAAAGGCAGGCAAGGTGGTCAACTGCATGCTAGGGAAATGCTCTTGCTGCACTTCCATGGCCTTCACCACTACCGTTTCGTATGATGACATGGCATAATGGGGATACAGCGGCACCAACAATACCTCATCCACTCCTTTATCCTTCAATTCCTGTAACGCGTTCTTAATGGTCATGGAACCATACCGCATGCCCAAGGCAATGGGTAGGTTGGTCTGTTGGCCCACTTTCTCCATAAACCGTTCCGAGATGATAATCAAGGGAGAACCTTCCTCCCACCAAATCTTGGAATAGGCTTCCGCCGAACGTTTTGGACGTGTGTTAAGAATAATTCCCCGAACAATGATGTTTCGCAGAACCGGGTTCACGTCTATGACGCGCTCGTCCATGAGAAACTCGTCCAGATAGGGTTTAACATCCTTTGCGGTAGGGCTGTCCGGCGAACCCAAATTGACCAATAAAACTCCTTTTGGCACAGCTTTTTGTTTTAGGCCCCAAAAATACAACTTGGTACGGACTTGTTGTTTTTAGAATCCAATTACTTTTCTATGGTCCATAACTAAATTCAATCCATATTTCAGTTAACATCTCCAACCTTTATTTTTTTCTGCTTTATTTTTGTTGAGAATGTTTTCATAGAGTACTGTCCAAAGTTGTATTTGGATTCAACAAAACACATTATTACTAATGACGAAATACAAAACCCTCTTGCCCTTTCTATTTTTAGGATTGATGGTATCCGCCCAGCAAATTACTTGTTCCCCGAAAGACAAGTCTCTTTTTGAAAACAAAATTGCTGCCTTGAAGAACACCCAGGCTTCCTTTTTGGGCGATACCATTGTAGCTGTCGGAAAATCCTTCTTGGATACGCCTTATGTGGAAAAAACCCTTGAAGTGGGTGAAACCGAAACTTTGGTGGTGAACTTACAGGGGTTGGACTGCACCACTTTTATGGAAAATGTCCTTGCCTTTGGAATCATGCTCAAATCCAAACAAAGTTTATTTGAAGACTTCACCAAAACTTTAGAAACCATTCGGTATAGAGATGGTGAATTAAAAGGCTACCCATCTCGTTTACATTATTTTACGGAATGGATTCGAAACAATGAAAAGAAGGGATTGGTCAAGGACATTACTTCGGATTTGGGGGGAGTGGAGCTCAATAAACCCATCAATTTTATGGGAACGCATCGTTCATTGTATCCGTTTTTGAGCGATGACACCAACTTTGCCATTATACAACAAGCTGAAAAAGAATTGGCCAAGGAAAATCTGTGCTACTTGCCCCAAGACCAGATTGAAAGCAAGGAACAACAAATACAATCTGGGGACATCATTGCATTGGCCACTTCCATTAAGGGGTTGGATGTTACCCATACCGGCATAGCCATACATCAACCTGATGGGCGATTGCATTTGCTACATGCTTCAAGCAAAAATGGAAAAGTGGAAATAACCCAAGAACCTTTGGCGGATTACCTAAAGAACATCAAAAGCAATATTGGGATTATTGTGGCTAGGCCCGTTTTACTTTCGCTTTAGGCACCATTCAATGGCTCCCAAGAGATGTTGTCTGAAATCGGGGTCGTCATAAGCGGCATCGGTATGCCCCAAACCGGTATAAAAAGCACGACCCCCATCATATTCGTGGTACCAGGCAATAGGATGGTTGGCTCCGTTCTTGCCACCTTCGTAACTAGTTTCATCCAGTTTCATCAAAACAGAAACGTCGGGGTTCAATTGCTTAAAATTGTACCATTCATCAAAATGCATCCAAACATCATTCAGGTGGGTCGTGGAGGGATGGCTTTTGTCCACTACATCAATTTTGGCTTTCTGTTGTTCCGGGTGGCTTTCAAAATAACCCCCTACCAATTTCCCATACCAAGGCCAGTCGTACTCGGTATCCGCTGCGGCATGGATTCCCAAATAACTGCCTCCATTTTTAATATATCCTTCAAAGGCTTTTTGCTGGGTGTCGTCCAATACCTCTTCCGTAGTGCTCATAAAAACCACTAACTTGTAATTCTTTAGGTTCTGGGGATTAAAATCTGCCCCTGAATCGGTCTGAAGGGCGACAAAGCCATTCTTTCTTCCCAACTCGCGCAAGGTCTGTACCCCTTTTTCAATGGAAGCATGCCTATATCCCGTGGTTTTGGTGAAGACCAAGACCAGTTCGGGCATTTTTATGTTTTGGGCTTCTTCTGAACTTGGGACATCTTGTGCGGAAATATGCAACGCAAAGCTTATCAAGAAAAGGGACAATACGAGGGTTTTCATTTTCTGGTTTTTATGCGTTTGAAGTTAAGTATTTTTTGGGGGTGGTGCCATATTTCTTTTTGAAGGAAGCGATAAAATGACTGGCAGTGCTGTACCCCACTTTTAAACCCACTTCATTGACGTTGTGCTTTCCGGTTTCCAACATTTTTCGGGCGTATTCCATCTTGTAATCAAACAAAAAGCCGTAGACCGAATCGCCATAAATCTGCTTGAACCCTTCTTTCAGTTTTTTTAAGCTCAATCCAATTTCTTGGGAAAGTTCGGCCAAGGTGGGTGGTTCGGCCATTCGTGAAATCATGATTTCCTTGGCCATTCTAATGCGCCGCACATTGTCCTCATCGGCCAAAAAGGGACATTGTTCCAAATCGGCATCCTCGGTTTTGTTAAAATAAAGGGATATCAGCTCATATACCTTGCCCTTGATATACAATTTTTTGATGGAGGGGTGGAGATTGTAATTCATCAACTGACTGAGCACAACTGCAATGGCCGGAGAAACCATTTCTTGGGAATAGTATTTTTTCTCCTTGTTCTCACCGCTCAAAAAAGGGATGTACTCTGCCTCATTGGAAAAAAGGGAATGGAACTTTCGTATGGTCATTACGACTGACAACAACCACGAATTGGGAGACACAATAAGGTTTAAAGGCAAATCTTTTTGCGTGTTGTACAGCAAGAGGGAATTTTCTTCCGTTACCTCCAGATGATAATTTCCTTCATTAAAATTGAAACGGGTTTTGCCTTTCAGACAAAAATGGAACTGGATAAACGAGCTGTCGATTTCCCGTTCCATAGTTTGCAATTCTTGTGTATCATTCTGAATCTTAAGGATATAAAACCCGTCTTCCACTAGAATTTCATCATAGGAACCTTTGGCGATATTTTTCATGACCGAATCGGATTTAGTCTTTGCTTTTTATCAATTTAGAATGACTCTAAATTACATTTCAAAACACCAAATTAGTCAATAAAATCAATGTTTTTCATGGTTTTTTGAAAATTTTGACATAAAAAATATCTCACGGGTTATTTATAGTACCTCCAGCGTTATTTTTTAAAACACAGCACCACTATTTTTGTGCTGCGATTTTTATCCTTTATGAGGAATTACAACATTTCCAAACATAATTCCTTCTACGCCATTGGGCTAAGCTATAAGAAGGCAGATGCTGAGGTGCGGGGAAAGTTTAGCCTGGATGTTCCGGCCATAGACCATATTCTGGCAAAGGCCAAGGAGCTTGGCATTGATGGCCTATTGGCCATTTCTACCTGTAACCGGACCGAGCTTTATGGTTTTTCCCAACATCCCTATCAACTTATAAAATTGCTTTGCGACCAAACGCAGGGCACCGTGGAAGAGTTTCAAGAGGTGGCCTATGTTTACAAAAACCATGAGGCCATTTCCCATATGTTCAAGGTTGGCACAGGATTGGACAGCCAGATTTTGGGTGATTTTGAAATCATAAGCCAAATCAAACAAGGGTTTTATCGCGCCAAAAAACAAGACATGGCCAATCCGTTTTTGGAGCGGCTTTGTAACGCCGTGATTCAGGCCAGCAAGCGTATAAAAAACGAAACGGAGCTTTCTTCTGGGGCCACATCAGTTGCCTTTGCATCCGTAAAATATATTTTGGACAATGTTTCCGATATTTCGGAGAAGAACATTTTACTTTTTGGAACGGGAAAAATTGGGCGAAACACCTGTGAGAACCTCATCAAACACTCCAACAACCACCATATTACCTTGATCAACCGGACTAGGGCAAAAGCAGAGGATATTGCTGGAAAGTTCCATTTGACCGTAAAGGATTATGGGGATCTCCAGACCGAAATCCGAAAAGCGGATATCCTTGTGGTGGCCACTGGCGCACAGTTGCCCACCGTTTCCAAAGCATTGATCTATCCCAAAAAACCGCTCCTTATCCTTGATCTTTCGGTACCCAAAAATGTGGCGGACGATGTAAAGGAGCTGGACAATGTTTCCTTGGTGCATTTGGACCAACTATCACAGATTACTGATGATGCTTTAGCCAAAAGGAAGGAATACGTCCCCAAGGCGGAAGCGATCATTGAACAGGTGAAAAAAGACTTTCTCAAGTGGTTGGAAACCCGAAAGTTTGCCCCAGTCATCAATGCACTCAAAGAAAAACTGAAGACCATGAAGGCCGAGGAAATCGACTTTCATTCCAAAAAAATAAACGATTTCAACCAAGATCAGGCTG
>JAUICT010000100.1 GCA_030429325.1 Bacteroidia bacterium | reverse complement strand
TTAAGGCAGGATTCCATGCAGGTATTCCTGTTGGTGATGCTTCGGAAGTGTCCAAATTCAGCATTGGATTGGATTTGGCATATCACTGGAGTGTTTCTGAGCATATAGATTTGGGATTGGCCACTGGGTTTATCAATGCCTTTGGGGAGACCAAGACCGTTACCGTAGGCAATGTAACTGTGGAGAACAAGTTCGAGGATTTTCAGTTTGTGCCCTTAACGGGGTCGCTAAGGCTTTACCCCACCTACGATTTTAAGTTGGGAGCCGATGTGGGCTATGCTGTGGGAATCAATGAGGGAAATGAGGGCGGATTTTATGTAAGACCTTCAATAGGATACAATATTACTGGAAATACAGAGCTAAATGTATCATACATCAATGTCAGTAACGATGGGAATTTCTCTATAGTTGCCTTGGGGATTTTGTTCCTCTTCTGATGCTTTGGATAACATAAAAATAAACTGGTCACAGCCTCAAATCTGATACAGTTGAACCATTAATATTAACTTAAACACAGAAAAATGAGAAAATTTGTATTTGTTGTAGCTTTAGCTATGTTGGGCACTGTTGCCGTAAAGGCACAAACCAGTTACAAGGCAGCATTGGGGCTAGGTGTTGATGCCGTTGATAGTGCAACTTTTATTGGCGCTACAGGAAAGTATTTTTTTACCAGTAACCATGTTGGTCAGGCCGATTTGGGTTTTGAGGATGGTGCCACAATGATCACAGTGCTCTATTCCTACCACAAAGGGTTTACCAGAGCTGGAGGATTGCGTTGGTACGCAGGAGCAGGGCCAAGCATTATTTTGGTGGATGACGTAGACAATGTTTTTGCATTACGCCCCCATTTAGGATTGGATTTTAAGATAAATGGAGTGCCCTTTGTGGCCAATTTTGATTGGAGACCAGCCATTGTGCTCAGTGATGGGGACAATGAAGTAGGTGCCTTTGGATTTGGACTTCAATTTGCATTTAACTAATTATAAGATTCATTATGTATTTGGAAAGAGCAGGTTAACCTGCTCTTTTTTATGTTTATAATTTAAACCATAGCAAAAAGATTTTGAATATCCTATTATTCTTAACTTCGGGTCATTGCTATATTTGTACCTCAACTAAAATTTATACATCGTGAGAAAATTAATTGTTTTTGCAGTATTTTTTGCTAGTGTAATTGTTTCAAACACCTATGGCCAAGAAGGATTCGCGGTCAAGGCCGGTCTAAACAATGTATCTGTTAAAGTGGATACAGGAGATGACTTTTTCGGAAGTATAAGCGATAGCGAGCTTGGATTCTATCTAGGTGGTAGCTATAACTTTGTAGCATCAGAGGAGTTTGATATTGAACCTTCTGTTCTTTTTAGTTTTGTAGATGATTTGACCTCATTGTACATTCCTGTGATGGCCAAGTACAAAATAAACAACTTTAACATTCAGGCAGGTCCACAAATCAACTATTTATTGGAAGATCTTCCTGATGGTGAATTTGGTCTTGATATCGCTTTTGGTGGTGGATACCAAATTGATGACAATTGGTTTGTTGAAGCCAGATACGGTTTCCAGATTTCCAGAGGAGGAGATTTTGGTGATGTAGTGGACATCAACACCCTTACTTTTGGAGCTGGTTACAGGTTTAACTAAGCAAGTCCATAAAAAGAACAAAAAGCGGAAGTCTATGCTTCCGCTTTTTTTATGCCTTAAAATTATTGGTACTTTTACGTTATGAAACTGATGATCATTAATGGGCCCAATCTAAACCTGTTGGGAAAACGGGAGCCCGAAGTGTATGGAAGTACGACATTTGAAGACTATTTTGCCCAATTAAAGCAAAAATTCCCACAAGTTCAGCTGGAGTATTTTCAATCCAATATAGAAGGGGAGCTAATTGGTAAAATACAAGAAGTAGGTTTTGAGTATGACGGGATTATCCTGAACGCCGCAGCTTATACGCATACATCGGTAGGTATGGGAGATGCGGTAAAAGCGGTGACCACACCTGTTGTGGAAGTGCACATATCCAATACCCACCAAAGAGAGGAATACAGGCATGTTTCGTTCATATCTTCAGGAGCCAAGGGGGTAATCCTAGGTTTCGGACTCCAAAGCTATGATTTGGCCATACAGAGTTTCTTAGGCTAAACCTTTTAAATACTTCTCATCAGCATAGAAGGTTCCGAATGGGAGCAAAGAAGCTATAAATAGCATCACGAAACGTTTAATGCTCCATTTCCGTTGCCAACAAAACACCATGGCCAATATCACATAAAGAATAAAAAGCGCTCCGTGGGCATATCCCACTATTTTGTTAGGTTCTATGATATCTGCCCAATATTTCAAAGGCATGGTCAATCCAAATAAAGCCAAATAAGAGATACCCTCAAGAATGGCTGTTGCTCTAAAAAGTTTAAGCATGTTCTTGATTATAGGTGGATAACTTCATCATAGGCAGCGGCAACGGCCTCCATGACAGCTTCACTCATGGTAGGGTGCGGGTGAACAGCTTTAAGGATTTCATGGCCAGTGGTTTCCAATTTTCTGGCCACTACAGCTTCGGCAATCATATCGGTAACCCCTGCCCCGATCATGTGGCATCCTAACCACTCGCCATATTTGGCGTCAAAAATTACCTTTACAAAACCATCGGCATTACCAGATGCTTTTGCTTTTCCACTGGCGGAAAACGGAAATTTACCCACTTTAATATCATATCCTTGTTCCTTGGCTTGTTTCTCGGTCAAACCAACGGAAGCCACTTCGGGCATACAATAGGTGCAACCGGGAATATTGCCGTAATCCAGAGGCTCAACATGCATTCCTGCAATTTTTTCAACACAAAGAATACCTTCCGCAGAGGCCACGTGTGCCAAAGCTTGTCCTGGAGTTACATCACCAATGGCATAATATCCGGGAATATTGGTCTGGTAATAATCGTTTACCAAAATTTTATCTCGGTCTACCGCAATGCCCACATCCTCAAGGCCAATATTTTCAATGTTTGTTTTGATACCAACAGCAGAAAGAACGATATCGGCTTCCAATACTTCTTCACCTTTGGAAGTTTTCACGGTGGCTTTAACACCATCACCTGAAGTGTCCACTTTGGTTACTTCCGCGGAAGTCTTGATTTTAACCCCAGCTTTTTTGAAGCTGCGTTCCAATTGCTTGGATACTTCCTCATCCTCAACAGGGACAATATTGGGAAGATACTCCACAACGGTAACCTCGGTACCCATTGAATTGTAGAAATAGGCAAATTCAATACCAATGGCGCCACTACCAACCACAATCATTTTTTTGGGTTGTTTTTCCAAGGACATGGCCTCACGGTATCCAATGACTTTCTTTCCATCTTGGGGAAGGCTGGGTAATTCCCTGCTTCTTGCACCTGTGGCAATGATGATATGGTCTGCGGTATATTCCGCTGTGTCACCGTGTTCTCCCTTTACTAGAACTTTTTTGCCAGGTTGTACTTTTCCGAAACCGTTCAAGACCTCAATCTTGTTCTTCTTCATTAAGAACTGTACCCCTTTGCTCATACCGTCAGCAACGCCACGGCTTCTTTTTACAACGGCACCAAAATCGTAATCCACTTCTTTTGCGCTCAATCCGTAATCCTCTGCATGCTTCAAATACTCAAAAACTTGGGCAGACTTTAAAAGCGCTTTGGTTGGAATACACCCCCAATTGAGACATACACCTCCCAAACTTTCCTTTTCCACAATGGCGGTTTTTAATCCTAGCTGCGAGGCTCTGATTGCGGTAACATATCCACCGGGACCACTGCCCAGAACAATTACATCGAACTTGCTCATTAGATCTTGATTTTAGTTGTTAGATTTGAAGCCTGCCTTTGAGCGGGCAGGTGCAAAAGTACGGAATTCAATCCCCAAATCCCAAGCTTGAAAAAGCCAAAATTGGCTTTGTTTGTGAAATCAACTGTGACTCTTTCCGAACATCTTTTGGTTAAAAGCTTTGGAGCCCCCTTTTGGTATGGAAAGTGAGACCCATTGCTCTCCTTTTATCATCTTGCCTACAAAGGCTATTTGCCCAACGTGACTGGCGTAGTGGGCCAGTTGGCGGTTGATGGCTTCCACAACGGTATGCTCTTGGTCCCGTATTTTGACCTTGGTCTCAAAGTTTTTGGAATTTATACTTTCCAAGGCATTGAAAAGGCACTGCCATCCTTTATCCCATGCCGCCACCATTTCTTCTTTTGAGGTATAGGGTTCATCAAACTCCATTTCCCGATTGCGCCATGTTTTCTCACCGTCTTCGGTAAGGAAGTTGGTCCACCTACTTAACATATTCCCTACCATATGTTTTACGATGACGGCAATGGAGTTATCCGTTTCACTGTACTTCCATAGGATGTCGTCATCGGAAAGTTGGGCAAAGGTTTTATCGCCCATGGTTTTATAACGATGGAACTCGAAGAGGGCACTGGCTACAAAGTTTTTGGGAAAGTCCATTATTCCTCGGAAGGATTGAAACCAATACTCACGGAATTGATACAGTATCGCTGCCCCGTGGTCTCTTGGGGGCCATCATTGAAGACATGTCCCAAATGACCGCCACAATTGGCACAGACCGTTTCGGTGCGGATCATACCATGTGAGGTATCACGGATATATTCTATGGCACCTTCAACAGCTTGGTCAAAAGAGGGCCACCCGCAACCACTTTCAAACTTGTGCTGGCTTTCAAACAGTTTTGCATTGCACGCTTTGCAGAAATAGTCCCCATTTTCAAAATGGAGATTATACTGTCCTGTAAAGGGACGCTCTGTGCCTTTTTGTCGCAGAACGTAATATTCTTCAGGAGTAAGGGATTGTTTCCATTCTTCCTCTGTTTTTTGTATGCCGTATTTCATATCCATAAAAGTGAAGTAGATTGATTAATTCTCATCAGGGACAAAATCCAGAGCAGCTCCATTGATGCAGTGTCTCTTCCCCGTGGTTTTTTTTGGCCCATCGTTAAAAACGTGTCCCAAATGCCCGCCACACACAGCGCAATGTTCCTCTATGCGGGTAACGCCATATGAATTGTCTTCTTCATAAGCCACATTTCCTTCTATTTCGCGATCAAAACTGGGCCAGCCCGTTCCAGATCTGTATTTGTGTTCGCTCCTGAACAATGGAGTGCTACAACCTGCACAGACATAGGTTCCTTTTTGTTTGTTTTCCAATAAATCGCTGGTAAAAGGATTTTCCGTAGCGGCCTTCCGTAAAACATAATATTCTACTTCGGTAAGTTCCGCTTTCCATTCCGCATCGGTTTTGGTCACCTTATAAGCAACCTCTTTATTGGACTCCTTTTTCTTTTCCTGTGATGTGCCCTTGCAACCTGCAAAGATCAGAAGGGCAATAAAAAGCAAATTTTTTCCCATTGTTCAACTCTTTTATTGAATAGACGAGGTTTAGCTGGTATCCTTTCAAAAATAACACAAAAACAAAAGCCCCTTTTTCGGAAAGGGGCTTTTAATCATGTTTGGACTGGGAATCACTGCAATTCCAATTTTTTCACCTGATCTTCCCCAATACCCAAGGAGGACATTACATTTTCTATATTCGAAGTATCCATTTTGGAAGCGTTGGCGTACACACTAGGTACAAAAACAATTCTAAAAAGCTGATTGTCTGTAAAATCAGTGCTCAGGGTAGAGAGGTCAAAGTTTCCATCAATGAATAGTTCCAGATCCACAAAAGTGTGTTCAAAGACATATTGTATGGTGCCTTCTGGCAAGAAATAATTTTGTGGAATTTGGCTCCAGGCATCAGCGGTGCTACCATCATTAAGCTCTATACTCCCAGTATACCGGTATACCAAAACGGCATCGGCTTCAAATACTTCAAAATCAGTGACATCTTCAAAAGTGATTAAGGTGTTGAACAGATTGGCATCGCCATCATAGCCAAAGTTTACCCCATCTACCTCTACGACCTGACCTTGAATGCCGTCCACTCCGTCAAGGCCATCAAGTCCATCAAAGCCATCTCGTCCGGGAGGGCCTTCGGGACCTTCACAGGCAACGGTGAACAAGATTAAAAAAGCGCTAATAATTGTGTTGAATTTATTCATGATTCTTGGTTTTTGATTTGTTTTCATTCTGTTTCTTTTTCCATCAAAATCAAAAAGCATTCCATTTTTTTGAGGAACGTAATTTTATTGGAAAGGATTTGTTGAAAATCGTAATCTTGGCCAAGAAGTATTATATTGTGAATGTTAAAACAGAAATATGTCCAAGGTAGTTGCCCATAGTTTGTTCACGGAGTTTGATATTGACCTTTTTAAGGCTGGAAAACATTTTCGATTGTATGAAAAATTGGGTTCCCATCTAGCGGAAGTGGATGGTAAAAAGGGTACTTATTTTGCGGTTTGGGCGCCTTCGGCAAAATCGGTTTCGGTCATTGGGGATTTTAATTTCTGGAATGCCGAGGAGCACAAGCTCAATGTCCGTTGGGACTCCAGCGGTATTTGGGAGGGGTTCATCCCCGGTGTAGACCAAGGTACCAAATACAAGTACAAAATACAGTCGCACAATACTGACATTTGGACCGAGAAGGCGGATCCTTTTGCCCGATACTGTGAACAACCCCCAAATACAGCCTCGCTAGTTTGGAGCGCAAAGCATGAATGGAAGGATAAAAAGTGGATGGACTCCAGGGAAAATCATAATGGGTTGGACAGGCCTTATTCCGTTTACGAGGTGCATTTGGGTTCTTGGCGTAAAAAAAATGGTTGGGAATATCTTTCCTATATGGAATTGGCCGATGAGTTGGTGGACTATGTGGACGATATGGGTTTTACCCATGTGGAGTTCATGCCAATTATGGAATATCCGTATGATCCTTCATGGGGGTATCAGTTAACAGGGTATTTTGCCCCGACATCGCGGTTTGGAAAGCCTGAGGATTTTAAATTGTTGGTGGATAAGTTCCATCAAAAGGGCATTGGGGTGATTTTGGATTGGGTACCGTCCCATTTTCCGGAAGATGCCCATGGCCTTGGTTTTTTTGATGGTTCCCACTTGTATGAACATCCGGATCGTAGGCGTGGTTAC
>JAUICT010000099.1 GCA_030429325.1 Bacteroidia bacterium | reverse complement strand
CTGGGGTTTTCCGGAACATAGATTATGGGTTCAAAACCGAATTCAGGAAGGTACTTCACAAATTTTAGCCATCGCTGTACCCCTGGTCCCCCAGCAGGAGGCCAATAGTATGCTATGACCAGAATCTTTTGCATCAGGACTGCTTGGATTTGTTGGAAACAAAGGAATAGCCAACGCTTCCCACGATAATCAGTCCCAGTAAAATACAGGCCGCCAAGCTAATCTGACTGCCCGTTTCCACTACTTTGGGTTCAAACTTGAATTCAATTTCATGGGTTCCTGCTGGCACCTTCATCCCACGAAGTGCATAATCCACCTTGTAATGGGGCTCGGGCTTGCCATCAATAAAGGCATTCCAACCAGAAGGGTAATATATTTCTGAAAAGACAGCAAAACCTTCATTGCCATTGCTGGTCTGGTATTTTAGATAATTGGGTCGATAATCAACCAAACTAATGGAGGCCAAGGAATCCAAATCGAATCGGGATTTAGTCAACTGCGGATATGTTCTTGTATTGACCACCACTTCCGATTTTGAATTAAAATCCTTAAGCGCTTCTATTTCTTCATTTGCTGATGACACGGGCAAAAGTCGCTCAACAAACCATGCATTGCCATTGGCATCATCATTCACCGCAGGAAAGCTATTGCCCTCCTCATCTTGTTGTATGATATACTTTACATTGAGCATATTCAAAACCTGTAGGTTGTTTTGGTACAGATGATACTCAAATAAATCTTGTATAGACCTAGGTTTTGCAGCATGATATCCTCCAATAGACTTGTGGAAATAGGAGGTTCGAGCACCGTTGAGGCCTTCCTGTGGATCAAACACCCGATAGATGGAATCGTCCTGTTGGATCATTTGATCCAATTGACTGGCCTGAAAAGGAGTGCTCACCTGACGTTGACGTACAAAATCCCCCTCATTGACATAACGAAGGGCCACACCGACCAAATCAAACAAAATCAACCCACCCAAAGCCAACACCAAGAAATTCTTTCCTATTTTCTCTTTTATGAATAGCCATAGGACCACAGCGGCAAGGGTCACATAAATTAAAGACCGTATCGTGTCGCTGGTATACACTGCTTCCCTATCTCTTTGGATCATGGTCATGACGTCATCACCAAAATATCCGCGGTACATCTCATCCCGCAATCCTTCAAAATCGAAGAATCCCTTTAGGAAAAAAACAAACACACCCAATCCCAAAGTGATGAAGAAACTCAACTTCAAAGCCTTTAGTTTTTCTTTGTCATCCTTGGACTTCTTAAAAAGCTGTCGCAATCCCAATATCCCCAAAATAGGTAAACACAGCTCCAATACCACCTGAATGGAGGAAACAGCCCTAAACTTATTGTACAATGGGAAGTAATCTATCATAAAATTGGTAAGTGCCGGGAAATTCTTTCCCCAAGACAGGACTAGCGACAATATGGCACCTGCTAACAGCCACCACTTTCTCTTTCCTTTTACGAGAAAAAGCCCTAAAATAAACAGGAACACCACAATGGCCCCCACATAGGCAGGACCTGCCACTATGGGTTGATCACCCCAATACAAGGGCAGTCCACTGGATAGTTCCAAAGCCTTGGAAGGGGGTAGTCCCTGACCTACCAAATACTCGAATACCTTGGAATCCTTGCCTAAATCTTCATTCCCAGAACCACCAAACATCCTTGGAACAAACAAATCCAATGACTCGGCAATTCCATAACTGTATTGGGTAATATATTCTTTGTCCAGCCCATTGGAGGCTTGCATAGGGGTTCCATCTGGGTTTACGGTCAATTCGGATTTTCCACGTGTACTCCAATCCGCATATTCTTTGGTGGCCATAAGCCCTGTGGCATTGGTTGCGATGGATAAAACTACGGCCAAAATTAAAATCCCCACGGAAAGGAAAAAATGCTTTAATTCTTTGTCTTTGATGGCATAAACAAGATGCACCAATCCCAATACCAATACCAACAACATAAAGTAATAGGTCATCTGGTAGTGGTTGGCACTAATTTCAAGAGCCATGGCCAGAGCGGTCAAGATAAAGCCCCAGAGATATTTTTTTCGAAATACCAAGACGATGCCCCCCAACACCATGGGAATATAACCCAAGGCATGGGCCTTGGCATTATGCCCCACTCCAAGAATGATGATGAGATAAGTGGAAAAGCCAAATGCCAGCGCCCCCAAGGCCGCCAGTCTAAAATCCACCTTAAGACATAATAATAAAATATAAAACCCAATAAAGTACAGAAAAAGGTAATCGGCGGGTCTGGGTAAAAACCGAATCAAACGGTCTAATTTCTTCACATAATCATTTGGGTAATTTGCTCCCAATTGATACGTTGGCATGCCGCCAAAAGCACTATTGGTCCAATAGGACTCCTCTCCAGTAAGCTCTTTGTAGTCATCACGCTCCTTGGCCATACCCTTGTACTGGGCAATATCGGATTGGAAAATGGCCTTGCCCTGTAAAACAGGATAAAAATATACTAGAGAAGTAAGTACAAAGAAGCCAAAAACACAAAGATGTACGATAATGGCCTTGGGAGAAAGTTTCATGGATAGGTTTTGAAAAGACAAATATTAGTCAATTTCTTCAAAATCTATGTATTCTCCAACTTTTTTTGATGGTTTGGAACCTTTGGAAGCTCCCTTGAAAATAGTGGTCTTACCCTCATCATTTGGCTCATTTCCATAATGTTGGTAACCACCAAACTCCTGTCCAAAACGCTCATGGGTCTTCTTTACTGCATAGTTGAACAACCTTGGCGCCAACCATTTTGCGAGCAATTTGAACGCATAGTATACTAATATGAGGAATAAAATCGTTTTTAGTACAACCATATGACAAAACTATTGAATCAAAATTACACTGTTAGTATCTTAATAAGACCAAACGTTTCATAAAATAGTATTAAAATCAGTTATATGGAGTTTTCCTTCCTTAGAAAAACACTACTTCTTTTCCTTGTTGCCCCATTAATTTTAAGCGCGCAATACACCGATGTCATCAATTCCAACAGACCGGGCCGGGCAGTCAGTGCCTATGCCGTTGGAAAAAATGTAGTACAGGTAGAAATGGGTCTGTTGTATGAGCAACGAAACGATTCCGACCAAAACTTTGACTCCAATATTTTTGGGACCGATCTAGCACTACGGTACGGACTACTTTTCGAGGAACTGGAGATTGTATACGAGGGTTCCTTTATTTCGCAGAATATTGACTATTCCTCCCCGTTGGGAACGGATGGTAGGCTGACTGATTTTTCCAGAAACCGTGTGGGGCTAAAGTATTTGGTATACGATCCTTTTAAAAACCCAGAAAAAAACAAACCCAACCTATATAGCTGGCGAGCTAACAATGTATTTCAGTGGAAAAATCTGATTCCTGCCGTTACCTTGTATGGTGGGGCTACATTTACCGTTGGGGACAATCCCTTTTATGTGGGCGACCCCGTTTTATCGTACCGTGGGGCCATTGCCACCCAGAGCAGACTATCTCCAAGGTTTGTATTGATTTCCAATATTGCCTATGACCGTATTGGTACCGATTTCCCGGAATGGCGCTACGCCCTTTCCGTGACCCATGCCTTTAGAAACCCCAAGTGGAGTGTTTTCTTGGAAGGACAAGGCATCAACAGTGATCGTTATTCCGATATTTTGGCGCGTACTGGATTGGCGTACCTGTTCAATGAAAACTTCCAGGCCGATTTTCATTTGGGATCTAATTTTAAAAGTGCCCCATCACGCATATTTGCCGTTGCAGGTTTCTCCTACCGATTGGATTTCCACAAGGACAAACTTATCCCCATTGATGAGCAAAGTGGCGGTAAAAATGGAAAAATCAGAAAGAATTCCAATAAGAAAAAATCAAAAAAACGGAAGAAGAACAATAAAGACGATATAGATTTCTAAGTTTTCCCCCCAACTCTTTTATGCTCTAGCTAATATTCCTAATATTGAACTTGAAAAAAACGTTGTATGGTCACCGTAAAACAAGTTCAGTCCAAAAAGGATTTAAAGGATTTTGTAAAGTTTCCCTTTTCCCTGTATAAAAACTCCGACTATTGGGTTCCGCCCATCATCAAGGATGAAATGGACTCCTTTGATGAAACCAAGAATCCGGTCTTTAAAAGTGCCGAAGCGTCTTTTTTCTTGGCGTACAAGGATGGAAAAATCGTGGGCAGGGTCGCTGCCATTGTCAATTGGTTGGAAGTGAACGAGCAGCAACTCAAAAAAATGCGTTTTGGGTGGTTCGATTTTGTGGACGACCTTGAAGTATCCAAAGCCTTATTGGACAAGGTGGCCGAAATTGGCAAGCAGCACCAGCTTGAGTACATGGAAGGACCCGTAGGCTTTTCCAATCTGGATAAGGTTGGGGTGCTTATTGAGGGTTTTGACCATATCGGAACCATGATTACCTGGTACAACCACCCCTACTATCAATCCCATTACGAAAAACACGGATTCGTCAAGGAAAAGGAATATCTCGAAAACAAATTTTTGGCGGCCAAAGCTGACCCAGCCTTGTTCCATAAGGCCAATTTACTGGTAAAGAAACGGTATGGACTTCGTGAAATGAACTTTACGAAAAGTGCGGACATTATGCCTTGGGTGGATAAAATGTTCGACCTGTTCAACGACACCTATTCCAAGCTTTCCTCTTTTGTGAAGATTACGGACATCCAAAAGGAATATTTTAAAAAGAAGTACATCAGTTTCATCAATCCCGAGTATATCAAGTTTGTGGTGGATTCCAATGATGATCTTGTGGCTTTTGCCATTGTGATGCCCTCGTTTTCAAAGGCGCTGCAAAAAGCCAACGGGAGATTGTTCCCCTTTGGCATCTATCACTTGTTGAAAGCCAAGAAGAAAAGCAAGGACGTAATTTTTTATCTAATCGGCATCCGTCCCGATTATCAGAACAAAGGGGTCACGGCCATTATTTTTAACGAGTATTACAAAACATTCAGTGATAAAGGTGTTGTGAACTGCATCCGTACCCCGGAATTGGAAGAGAATGTGGCCATACGACAAATGTGGAAGCATTTTGATCCCGTGGTACACAAACGCCGAAGAACCTATCGGAAAGACTTGTAACAGAAGAATTTGGTGGGTTTGTTAAAATGGATTAAAAATTGCCAAAATGCACGAATCCCTACTACAAAACATATCCAAACACGTGAAGCTCTCTCCTGAAGAGATTATGCTTTTCAACACTTTTTGGACTACCAAGACTTTGGATAAGGGGGATTATCTACTCCGAAACGGGGAGGTGTGCAAAACGGACAATTATGTAATTTCCGGGTCATTAAAAGCTTTTTACATCAATCCCGAGAAAGGCACGGAGGATATTCTCTATTTTGCCATTGATGATTGGTGGGCCACGGATATCCTCAGTTTTCAAAAACAAGAACCCTCCATGTACACCATTCAGGCTTTGGAAAAGACAGAACTGCTCCAAATCCAATACCATGCATTCCAGAAAATGTTGGCGGAAATCCCAAGGTTGGAACGGTATTTTCGGATTATTCTGGAGGGCTACACGGCAAGTTTACAACGGAGAATCGTCATCAACAATACGTACGATGCCGCCCATCGCTATGCGGATTTTTTGGAAAACTATCCCCAACTCGCCAAAAGGGTGCCCCAATACCTGATTGCCTCCTATTTAGGGGTTTCTCCCGAATTTATAAGTCGAATACGAAAAAACAAACCGAAATTGAACTAGGTCAATTTTTAGGGTTTTCTTTTGGCACAACTTTGCTTTCAAAATGGAGAGCAAATGAAAAAAGTACTTATTATCAACGCCAGTGTGCGAAACGAAAGATCGCAGAGTAGACAACTTACCCAACTGTTCTTGGACAATTGGCAAAAAAAGAATCCCGATGACTCCTTCACCCACAGGGAAGTGGGACTGGAAGAAATCCCGCCTATTGACGAAAATTGGATTGCCAGTGCCTTTGTAAGGCCTGAAAACAGGGAAGAACAAAATCAACAAGGAGTTGCTTTGAGCAACATCCTCGTCAAGGAACTTCAAGAACATGATGTTTATGTCTTGGGCACCCCCATGTACAATTGGTCCATTCCCAGTGGTCTCAAGGCGTACATAGATCAGATCATGCGAATCAACGAGACTTGGAAATTCCGTTCGGGAAAGCCTGATGGGGATTATGTGGGACTATTGGAAAACAAAAAACTGTTCATCCTGTCTACCCGGGGCGATACCGGATATGGGGAAAACGAAAAGAACGGACACATGAACTTTCAGACCACGTACCTCAAATTTATTTTTGGGATGATGGGTGTGACCGATACCACCATCATTTCATTGGACAATGAGGAATTTGGAGGGGAGATTTTTGAAAAGTCGAAACAAAGGATCTATGATCAAATCAACGCCATTCCCTAAAGTCATTTCAAAAATTTTGAACATAAAGTGGACCATGGGGTTCACTTTTTTTGTTTTTGAAGGAATCCAACAACACCTCACGTATTGGAATGCCCCTACTCCATCTTTGCAATCTGGTCCCGCAACCTTTGGTTGGCTTGGCGTAACAGCTCGTTCTGATGTTTAATGATGCCCAAAAAGTCCTGTATCACAGTCAGGTTTTCTTGTTGGGTGCAGATAATGGCCTCAAGGTCAGATTTGGTGTATTTTTTCATTTGTAAAAAAGTTTAGAAATTCTATATTATAGTTCGAAAATCAAAACCAAGGTAATTACTTTCGGGAAGAAATCAAAATTTTAGTACAGATTTTCTAAACTCGGATATCAATCTGTTAAATTAGAGTATCGAAAATCAAAAATTATCATGACAGAATTAGGATTGTTTTTATCCAAAAAGTCAGCTAGCAAGGCAGAAATCTCCAGAAAAACTGGCATCAGTAAATCAAGGATAAGTGAATTGACCCTTAACCCTTCTACCCAACTTCGGGCTTGGGAACTTTATTTGATTGCATTGGCCTTGGATGTAGACCCGGGAGAAATGTTTAAAGAAATGTATAAGGATTTGTCTTTGAAAAATGATTAAACCCATTCATTCATTTACTTATTTTTGATTTAATTCAATG
>JAUICT010000098.1 GCA_030429325.1 Bacteroidia bacterium | reverse complement strand
AAAGGGCCATCCTGTTCTGAAAAAGTATTGAAAATATAGCTCAACGAACCTGAAAACACCCCTTTAATCCGTGTAATGTTCTCTCCGGAAAGGTGTAATAGTTTAATGGTATCAATCAAGGGTAGCCCTGCCCCCACATTGGTCTCGTACAAATACTGTTTTTGGTTCTTGTCCAAGCATTTTCGTATGGACTTATATTTCTCAAAGCTCAATGTATTGGCAATTTTGTTGGATGACACCAAGTCAAAACCATGTTTGATCAAGGTTTCATAGTTCTCCACAAAAGGCTTGCTTGCCGTATTGTCAACCGCAATAAGGTTCTCCAAGTGATGGGTTTGGGCAAAGGATACCACACTCTCCATCTGATAAGGGATTCCTTCCTTTTCCAATCTTTTCTGCCAATCAGCACCAATTCCCGAAGCATCCAACAGTACTTTTTTGGAGTTGGCTACAGCAAAGACCTTAAGCCCAATCCCTTTTCGTTCTTCTATGCTTTTTTGGGAATCCAATATTTGGTCGATAAGCGTGCCCCCAACGTTGCCATGCCCAAAAATGGCCAGATTCACCTTTTTGGCAATACCAAAAATCTGTCCGTGTATCACATTGATGGCCTTATGAAGGTCTGATTTTTTCACCACCATACTTACATTCTTGCCCGTAACGGTATTGTTGAAAAGCAAGGGAATCACTTGGTTTTTGACCAATGCGTTAAAGGGTTTATGGAAACTGCTCAAATCCATTCCCACAATGGAGATCACAGACACATCCTTGGCTACTGTAATCTGGTTGATGTCCTGTGAAGAGTAATCGGTCTCAAACTCAGCATCCAAGACTTTTTTGGCCTTTTCCGCTTTGGATAAATCGACCACCAAACCAATACCCCTTTCCGAGGAACCTTGGGAAATAATCCCAACACTGATATCGTTCTGACCCAATGTCCTAAAGATTCGGGCATCAATGCCCACTTTGCCCAAAAGACCCCTTCCTTCCAAATTGATGAGGGCCATATTATCCAAAACCGAAAGGGATTTGATTCCTCCATTTTGGGTTTTCGGACCGATTAGGGTTCCCTCGTTATCATCATTGAACGTATTGCAGATGCGCAAGGGGATGTTCTTCTCAATAAGTGGTATTATGGTCTTCGCATGCAGAATGGTTGCCCCAAAATTGGCCAGCTCATTTGCCTCATCGTACGATATTACATCTATCAACTTGGCATCACTCACCAAATCCGGATTGGCCGTGAAAATACCATCCACATGGGTATAGTTGATGAGTTCGGAGGCATCCAAGAAATTAGCCAATAAAGAGGCTGAATAATTGGTGCCGTTCCTGCCCAAAGTGGTGGTTATACCCTCTTTATTGGAGGCGATGAAACCGGTCACCACAGGTATGGTATCCGAATCCAAGTCATGGAAACAACGGATCACATTTTCTTTGGAAAGGCTCTGATCCACCTCGGCATTGCTATACGTATCATCCGTCTTGATCAAAGTTCTTGAATCTATCAACTGTGCTTTTAACCCTCCTTTGTTCAGAAGTGCGGCAACGGTTTTACCTGAAATCAACTCCCCAAAAGACAATAACTCGTCCTTGGTTCTCAAACTATAATCCCCAGTAAGGAAGACTCCGCTCAATATTTTTTCTATCGATTTGAGTTCTTCTTCAATAGCTACGGAAAAACCATTCTTCTGGTAGGTAGAAAAAGTAGCCAGAGCCTCTTCAAATTCTTCCCCCCTTGCCGCTTTTTCAAGCATGTTCTCCAATTGGTCCGTAGCCTTGCCCCGGGCCGATACCACCACGGCAAAATTCTCATGTTCTGATGCCCTTTTGGTGATAATGTTCAACACCCTTTCAATGCCTTCCCCATTAGCCAAGGATTTTCCCCCAAACTTCAGGACCTTAATGCGCTCTTGCTTTCCCTTTTTGGGAAAAACGGCTTCCAACAGCTTTTCCAGCTGTTCAAACTCCATTAAAAAAGCATCATGGCCATGTAATGACTGCACTTCACCATAGGTGACATTGGTATTGGCCTGGGCCAATCGCTTGAAGGTTTCCTTGTTTTCCTCGGCCGTAAAGAACAAATCCGAGTTGACCCCAATGATATGAATCTTGGTATCGCTATCTTGAAGTGCCTTGAACGCCTCATCCCCATTTCGGGTGATATCAATGGTTTTCAACAATTGGTTCATCAGCTTATAGGCCGATAGTTGGAACCGTTCCTGAAGTTTCTTCCCATGGTGCATTAACCAGCTTTCCACATTAAAGACCTGAAGTTCCTCATTGGTACTCCGTTTAAAACGCTCCTTAAAAGATTCAGGGGTCCTATAGCAGAGCATGGCATGCATACGAGCATCGTGAACGGGCTGTTTGGAGTTCACCAAAAACTGTTCCTGGATCTGACAGTTGGCAATAAGCCAGTCCGTGGATTTCCAATCCGAGGCCACAGGAATCAAATGTTCCGTAATCTCAGGATTCAATGCAGCCATTTCCCAAGCAATACCCCCGCCCAAAGACCCTCCAATGATGGCATACAATCGGTCTATCTTCAACTGTTGCAATCCCAAAAGAAAAATCCTTGCGATATCTCCTGCCACAAAATCCTTGTAATTGTCGATCACAAAACCGTCATGACCATTTCCCGGAATGTTGAAGGACAAAATGGTATAGATGTCGGTGTTGATGGACTTATCCTTACCAATAAGATCGGACCACCAACCTTGTTCGCCTGCCACATTGGAATTTCCGGTAAGGGCATGGTTCACCAAAACAATAGGGGCCGAATACAAGGGCTGCCCAAAAAGTTGATAGGACAATTGCAAATCCTGGGTGGTACCGTTCTGCGTAGTGAATTGTGGTATGCTAAGATGCTGTAACATATAGGTGTCTGTAATATGCGTATTCTTTTATTTTACCCGATGGATGCAAAGGCCTGTTCCAAATCGGCTTTTAGGTCTTCGATATCTTCAAGGCCAACCGATAATCGAATTAAATCTTGGGTCACACCGGCACTTTCCTGTTGTTCTTCATTCAATTGCTGGTGTGTGGTGCTGGCCGGGTGTATGATCAAGGATTTGGTATCGCCAATATTCGCCAACAATGAGAATATCTGGGTGGCATCGGTCAGCTGTTTGGCTGCTTCAAACCCGCCTTTTACCCCAAAGGTAACAATTCCACTTTGGCCTTTTGGCAAGTACTCTTTTGCCAAATCGTTGTACTCACTACTTTTCAATCCAGGGTAGTTGACCCAAGCAACCTCTTCCCTATTTTCCAACCATTCTGCCAATGCCAATGCATTTTCACTGTGCTGTTTGATACGAACCGGCAAGGTTTCCAAACCTTGTAAAATCTGGAATGCATTGAACGGACTTAAAGCTCCACCAAAATCACGCAATCCCTCTAAAATCAATTTAAAAGTAAAAGCCGCGGCGCCCAAGGCTTCGTGGTACACCAAACCGTGGTAGCCCGCTGAAGGTTCCGTAAATTCAGGGAACTTTCCATTGGCCCAGTCAAACGTACCGGCGTCAATGATGGCCCCACCTAGCGAAGTACCCTGACCACCAATATATTTTGTTAGGGAATGAATCACCAAATTGGCCCCATGCTCAATCGGGTTCAGCAATCCAGGGGTAGCCACGGTATTGTCCACAATAAAAGGCACTTGTGCCGCTTTGGCCTCTTTGGATATTCCTTTTAGATCGAGCACATCCAACTTGGGGTTCCCCAAAGATTCCACAAAGAAGGCACGCGTGTTATCTTGAACGGCCGCTGCAAAATTGGAAGGATCTGAAGCGTCCACAAAAGTGGTTGTGATGCCCAATCTCGGTAGGGTCACATTCAACAAATTATAGGTACCCCCATATAAACTGCTCGAAGCCACAATATGGTCTCCGGCCTTTAATAGCGTCAACAATCCCGTTGAAATGGCGGATGTCCCGGAAGCAAATACCACTGCGCCCACTCCACCTTCAACCGCCGCCAAACGTTCTTGTAAAATCTGATTGGTTGGGTTGTTCAATCGGGTGTAGATAAAACCCAATTCTGCCAATGAAAATAAGTTGGCAGCATGGTCCGTGTTGTTGAACACATACGAAGTGGACTGATAAATAGGCACTGCCCTGGTACCCGCTGTTTGGGTAGTATCGTGCCCGGCATGTAATGCGTTGGTTGCAAATTTTTGATCACTCATGACTTTTCTTTTTTTAATTTTTAAAACAATACGTAAAAGTCAAACCCAAGGGCATGGCCCATAGATAAATCAAAAAGTTATAAGAAAGTGAAATCGAAAAATGTCGATTGTCGTTATCTATTCCCTTATTGGGATAGAATGTAGCACCTTCATGACACTAGGGGCCAAGGGTTGCTAAGGCTTCACAGGGTCTATTCCCTCCACCTTTCTTGATAACTAATCAATACGTGTTTGAACTTGTGGGGACAAATATACTGATGGAAACACCGAAATTCCTAATCTTTTGGAAAAAATTAGCGCAAAACCGAAAACTCAATGTTCGAATCAGTAAAAACGGTATGTGTTTGGGTCTTAAAGTCGGATTCATCCGCCTTGAAGATATTGTCCACATAGGTTTGTGGGTTCAAATCGATAAGGGGAAACCAGGTACTCTGCACCTGAATCTGTAATTTATGCCCTTTCTTGATGGTATGGAACACATCTTGAAGTTTAATGTCCACATCCGTCTTTTGATTGGGGGTAAAAGGTTCCGGGTCTGAAAAACTGTTTCGGAAACGCCCACGGAGCACCTCGCTCCGAACCATTAAATGATAATTGCTCATTTTAAGGTGGTCCTGCATTTCTTCATTGGTTTCGGCATCAGCGGGATGCACATCAATGACCTTGACAATCCAATCCGCTGCTGTTCCCGTGGTGGCAACTTTTAAATGGGCCATGATATCGCCTGCCAAGGTAAGGTCTTCATCCATCACCTCGGTTTCAAAAACCAGCACATCGGAACGTCTTGCGGCAAAGCGTTGATCATCCGTCATGTACTTTCTTGGGGTGAATACAGTCTTTACATCCTCAGAATAGGGTACTGGTTTTTTCACATTGCTCACAAACTGGATTCCCACCTCCCCTTCTTGCTGGGCGGTGAGCTGCTCATCCTCGGAAAGGTACAAAGTTTGCTTCACCTGATTCTTAGGTGGCCACGTATCGTATTGTTTCCATTCCTTTTTACCCGTGTCAAACACGTAGGCTTCGGGCAGTCCAGTATTCTTATCTCCACTTCCCTTTAAAAAATGGTTGAAGAATTTTGTCTCTATATTTTTTTGATAAAACTCAGAAATGGAATCGCCAAAATAATAGTTACCCACCACGTTTCGGCCATTACGTCTGGCCCAACCACCATGATCCCAAGGCCCGAAGACCATGGTATTGTAGTTGGCATCATTGTATTTTTCAATGTTCTTGTAGGTTTCCAAAGGTCCATAAAGGTCTTCGGCGTCAAACCACCCTCCCACGATCATGGTGGCCACATGGCTCTTTACATTTTTTAGATGCTGGATAAGACCCTTGCGTTGCCACATTTCATCATAATTGGGATGTTCCTTGAGCTCATTCCAGAAAAAGTCATCGGTCACGCCTTCGGGTCGCATTTTTGGAGTGTCCGCGGTTTCATATTCAAAAAAGTGATCCAGATTTTTCAACGGACCGGCATCCAAGAAAAATTGGTATTGGTCTTCCGTGGGCAGTTCAGGCAACACATACCAAGCCGTGTCTATGGGTTGATCACCATTGGGCCGTGGTGTTCCAAAAAGGGAGGTGGCCCTAAAATAGCTCAACAAATAGGCACCGTTGTGGTGAAAGTCGTCAAAAAAGAAATCCCCAATACAGGCCTGTGGCGAAGCGGCCTTTAAGGCCGGATGCGCATCCACAGTGGCATAGGTGGCATAGTATCCCGGATAGGAAAT
Source organism: Bacteroidia bacterium (assembly GCA_030429325.1). Classification (GTDB taxonomy): domain Bacteria; phylum Bacteroidota; class Bacteroidia; order Flavobacteriales; family Flavobacteriaceae; genus Flagellimonas. Next base: position 1,172 of record JAUICT010000098.1, on the reverse strand, counting down.
CCCCCAAACGCCAACATTCCCATTGTTGTTCTCCACATTGTTCACCAACCATTCAATGGTGTCATAGGTATCCGAACTTTCATCCACTTGATCATTGGAAGTCTTATTGGGAATATAGGCCCTCATGTTTTCATAATGTCCCTCACTGAGCCAACGCCCCCTCACATCTTGGTACACAATAATGTTCCCTTCCTTCATCAAATGCACATTGGGCCCGATCTGTGTCCTGAAATTCCCTTCACCATAGGGTCGGGAGCTATAGGGAGTGCGTTGCATCAAAATGGGATATTCCTTGGAAGTGTCCTTTGGAGAGTATATGGTGGTATGCAATGTTACCCCATCCCGCATCTCAATATCCACTTCCTGCTTGGTGTAATGGTCTTGCACATAGGTATCAACTTGTTGAACCTCGGTTTTTACAGTCTTCTTACAACTACTGATCACAAACAACAGGCCAACACTTAGAAACAGAACCTTTACCAAACTTTTCATGCTTTGTATTTTGATTCCCTAAAACTACTAAAGTTCCATAGAGTATCCCAAACAAAAAAGGAGCCCTTTCGAGACTCCTTCTTCAGTTTGGTTATTTTCTTTATAAGTTGAATGCTGCTTTCACGGCATCCACTTTATCCAGTTTTTCCCATGTGAAGAGTTCCACTTCCTTTTTAATTTTTCCGTTGTAGGGTGATTCAAAGACCTTGGTCAAGGTTTGGGGCTGCTTTCCCATATGACCATAGGCTGCCGTTTCCAAGTAGATGGGGTTTCGCAGTTTCAGACGTTCCTCGATGGCAAAGGGTCGCATATCGAAAAGTTCGGAAGCCTTTTTGGCAATCTCTCCATCGGTCAGGTCCACATTGGCGGTTCCATAGGTGTCCACAAAAATGGAAGTGGGTTCCACTACTCCAATAGCATAGCTCACCTGCACCAAAATTTCATTGGCCACTCCCGCGGCCACCAAGTTTTTGGCAATATGTCGAGCAGCGTAGGCCGCACTGCGGTCCACCTTGCTGGGATCTTTTCCACTAAAGGCACCACCACCATGCGCTCCCTTTCCACCATAGGTATCCACGATAATCTTACGGCCGGTGAGGCCGGTATCGCCATGTGGGCCACCAATCACAAACTTTCCGGTGGGGTTTACATGGTATTTGATGGTATCGTTAAATAGTTTC
>JAUICT010000097.1 GCA_030429325.1 Bacteroidia bacterium | reverse complement strand
CATACGTATTCTGGCTCTGTTTTACAAAAGGAGCTCCTTCCCTACCATCCACAGGATTTACCCCAATTCCTGTAAATCCGGTATCGTTGGTTTCGTAATTGCAACGAATGGGCTGGGCGGTCCCATTCCCAACTATGGTACAAAAGTTTTGCCCTGTGGTTTGATCAAAGGGACCATAAACTGCAAAATCCCATTCCGCTGTGATAACTCCACCGGGATTGGGAAGCGCTTCAATATCAAATCCAATCTGCCCATCTGTTCCGGCACGAAAAACATACCATCCTGTATTGTTCTCTATATTTGCCGAACTATTGCTCCCCTTTTCCAAACAACCCGTTTGGGTAATCACTTCGGGGTCAAAATCATCAATATCACCACTTCCGTCAGTAGTTCCCATAATAGGAGCATCTGCACACACAGGAATTGCTGTTCTACAATCTGGGGAGTTTTGAGCGCATACTGCCATGGAGAATATAAAAAAGCAGCATATTGCGCTAAATAGAGCTCTCATAGAATTTTTTGGGGCTAAAGGTTATTCTATATATAACCTCTATAACTCCATATGGTACCCTTTTAGTATTTGTTCATCGAAAAAATATGCTGTTAATCGATGAAATGCGTTTTCAAGTTAACGCTTCAAGGAAAAATGACTTTGGAGATATTTGGCATTTACCCTATTGCCATTCGCATCAACATACGATAATTTAAACCAATAATCTGTGGAAGGAAGTGGCTTTCCATTTAGATTTCCATCCCAGCCAGCATCCAATTCAGTCATTTGCTTGATCATTTTACCATAACGGTCAAAGATAGTGACCACTGGAGAGTTCAATTCTGAAAGCCCTTCTATTTGCCATCTTTCATTGAGCACGTCCCCATTGGGTGAAAAACTGGCCAAATAGCCCACAACCACAATATTCTCCCTGACCTCTCCACAGCCATGGATGTCCCGCATAGTAACCTCGTGACTTCCCGGAAGCACATCTTCAAAAGTGTTGCTGGACTGAAAATCCCCATCATCCAATCGGTATTCCAATTCGGTATTGCTCTCAGTGATGATTCTCACCGTATTTCTCGGTTTAAAATCATCAATTTCAACATCGGTTATCACTGGTAATTCTGAAATGTTCACCGTAATGGTTTTTGTTGCCTCGCAAGACGAACCACTGGAGGCATGGGTCACAGTAACAGTATATTCACCTTCTTCGGAAACCATAATACTTGGACTTTGCTCACCTGTACTCCATTGATAGGTGTAGTTAGGATTGGGCATGGTTTCCCCAATGGTAATAGCACCGGTTCCTTCACAAATCACCATTTGTTCCGAAAAGGTCAGCTCAGGAACCTCAATGGCATCCAACAGAAAACTCTCGGATGCATCATAACAATTTGGATTGGCCAATGAAGTGGTCCGCACATAAATGGTCTCTTGCCCCGGGCTTTTTTCATATTCCTTAGGCAGTGGGCTTATTCCTCTATCCGCATCGGACTGCGAACTATGGTAGCTCACTATAAATTCATTAGGATTTTGGTTTCCCAAAGCTTCTATGTCTTTTGTTGATAAATCAAAAGTGGTATTTGGTGTATGGCAATAAACTGCATCTGTCAGGGTTCCAGTGACGGGGCTGGCGTTGAATCCCACTTGTACATCGCTTATGATAGTGCCCGTACCAGTAGCGACCACAACCCGGTATTGTGCAGAATCTGGCGCGGTATAGGTTGAAGCATTAGCTCCTGAAATTAATTGAAATCCGCTGCCTGTATCACTATACCACTCATATCCTACCGCACCAGAAGTAGTAGCGTCCAAAACTACAGTATCACCTTCACATGCGGCAATTGGAGGCCCCAAAAGGTTGTTGATTATGGAACAGTCAAGTGCATCATTGGGGTTGGTTAACCAAATATCACCTGTAAACTGTATGGAAAACCCGGAATTGACATTGCTAAAATTATTGATAAAGAGGTAATAATCCTGTCCCGGCTCTACCTGAAGCCAATCTTCATAATGAACGGATTCCCCATCACCTGTAGGATCTTCCCCTACGCCAATAAACCTTTTGGAATCACTGTTATCAAAAAAATTACATCGAATAGGCTCACCCAATGCACTGCAATCACTGGCTTGGTAGAGTGCAAAATCCCAGTCTTCGGAACTATTGTGCCCAATATTGAATCCCAGTTGTCCTGATGCCCCGGTGCGAAAGCGATACCATGCAGAGTTGGATTCTATGGTACCGGAAGTGGTCTGTTCCAAACAACCACTGGAAGCAGCCCCGTAGAAATCATCAACACCAAAACCATTGGTTCCCCCATTAATCGGTGTGTTGTTACAAATGGGAACAACAGTGGCACAATCTGGTGATACTTGGGTATAACCAAACTGCCAAACAAGGGTACACAATAAAGCTTTTAAAACCGATTTCACCATAAAAGACTGTAGGTTTGGGCATTATAAAAGTAGAAAGTCCCTTTCCTTAACAATAATTTATGTTGTCAAACCCCCGCTATCAGATGTTAAATAGTCCATTAATGTATATCTTTGCTTTCTTGAAGAAACAGCAATGAAAATAGAGCAGGCATTGGAAGAACAGTATGAAGACAGGGGCAACGATCATGTTGGCTCTTCAACCGAAACCCCTATGAGGGAGGATGCTTTTGTATTGAGCGATGAAGAAAAAATTGAACGGATACAGAAAAGTGTACGTGAAATTATGTTGACGCTCGGCCTTGATTTGGATGATGACAGCCTGGCCGGAACACCTAAAAGAGTGGCCAAGATGTACGTCAAGGAAGTTTTTGGCGGACTGCATCCCAAGAGAAAACCCGAATCCTCCACATTCAAGAACAAATACAAGTATGGTGAAATGTTGGTAGAGAAGAACATTGTTCTTTACTCTACCTGTGAGCATCACTTGTTGCCCATAGTGGGACGGGCGCATATTGCCTATATTTCCAACGGTACTGTGGTTGGGCTTTCCAAAATGAACCGTATTGTGGACTATTACGCCAAACGCCCTCAAGTGCAGGAACGCTTGAACATCCAAATTGTAAAGGAAATGCAACGGGTGCTGGGCACCGAAGATGTGGCCTGTGTTATTGATGCAAAGCATCTTTGCGTAAATTCAAGGGGAATCCGTGATATTGAAAGCAGCACGGTAACTTCTGAATACGGCGGAAAATTTAAAGATGAAGCTGTAAGACGGGAATTTTTGGATTACATCAACCTGGATACCGACTTTTAATCCTACTTTTTTTAAATGCAACTTTATAAAGACCAAAATCTAAAAGTACACAATTCACTTTCTGGAAAAAAAGAGGTTTTTCAACCTATAAACGAAGGCCATGTGGGCATGTATGTCTGCGGCCCCACGGTGTATAGCAATGTGCACTTGGGCAATTGCCGTACTTTCATGTCCTTTGATATGATTTTCAGGTACTTCAAACATTTGGGGTATAAGGTTCGCTATGTACGAAATATTACCGATGCCGGACATTTGGAAAACGATGCCGATGACGGAGAGGACAAAATTGCCAAAAAGGCCAAGTTGGAGCAGATTGAACCCATGGAAGTGGTACAACGCTACACCGTGGATTTCCATAACACCCTGCAACAATTCAACCTATTGCCTCCAAGCATAGAGCCCACAGCAACAGGGCACATTATTGAGCAGATAGAGATTATCAAGGATATCCTGGAGAAAGGATTTGCTTATGAAGTCAACGGTTCTGTATATTTTGATGTGGTCAAGTTCAACCACGATCATGAATACGGAAAACTGAGCGGAAGGAAACTGGAGGATATGATCGCCAACACCCGTGAACTTACCGCCCAGGATGAAAAACAAAATCCGCAGGATTTTGCATTGTGGAAAAAGGCAGAGCCACAACACATTATGCGCTGGCCTTCACCTTGGGGCGATGGTTTCCCAGGCTGGCATTTGGAATGCACCGCCATGAGCACCAAATATTTGGGGGAGACCTTTGATATTCACGGCGGCGGAATGGATTTAAAATTTCCTCACCATGAATGCGAAATTGCGCAGGCCGAGGCCAGCACAGGAAAATCTCCTGTAAAATATTGGCTTCATGCCAATATGCTTACCCTCAACGGAAAAAAAATGTCCAAATCCACAGGCAACAATATTTATCCCTCAGAGATCATCAGCGGCAACAATGATATCCTGAGCAAGGCCTATTCCCCTGCCGTGGTACGCTTTTTTATGATGCAGGCACACTACACCAGTATTTTGGACCTTAGTGATGATGCGCTCCAGGCTTCGGAAAAGGGATACAACCGATTGATGGATACCCTGAATTGTTTGGATGGATTAAAAACTGGCAAATCGTCTGATTTTGATGTTGAAGCATGGAGGCAAAAATGCTATGATGCCATGAATGATGATTTCAATACCCCTATCTTGATTGCACATCTTTTTGATGCCGTAAAGCACGTCAACTTGATTAAGGAAGAAAAGGAAGCCATCACGCAAGAGGACAAAACGTTACTTTTATCCACCATGAACAGTTTTGTTTATGATGTTTTGGGCATTGAGAACCAATCCATGGGTCAAAATGATTCCAACGCTTTGAACGGTGTCATGGAATTACTGATTGAACTTCGTAATGAAGCGAGGGCCAACAAAGATTTTGTCACTTCGGACAAAATTAGGGACGAATTGACCGCTTTGGGCATTCAGCTAAAGGATGGAAAGGACGGTACCACCTTCAGCATAGGTTAAGTCCGCAGAAACGGATACAATGTCGATAAAAAGAATTTTAATCGCCCCCTTTGTACTGCTGGTACGAGCCTATCAATTGCTCATTTCACCATATCTGCCAGCTACATGTCGTTATTCCCCCACCTGTTCACAATACACGCTTGAGGCACTTAAAAAACATGGTTTATTTAAAGGTGGCTGGCTTTCCTTAAAACGTATAGCTAGCTGTAACCCTTGGGGTGGAAAGGGTTATGACCCTGTTCCATAGAACATTCCAGTTGGTAACTATAAGTTCCCGAACCGTGTAAACCTTTATCGGGTATTGCAGTTACAAGTGTCAAAAAAGTAATAATCCTCTCGCCTGTCCAATCAAAGTAGTTATATTAGTCCAAAAATTAACTCAATGTATTTTCTTGGTTTTAATTGGAATCCGGAGGGAACTTTGTTCAAAATAGGGTTCATTCAAATAAAATATTATAATCTGCTCTGGATAGCTGCCTTTGTTGCGGGTTGGTTTATCATGAAACGGATATTTGAGAACGAAAAAAAGTCCATGGAAAAATTGGACTCACTTTTTATATACACCGTAGTCTCCATTATGCTCGGTGCCCGTCTGGGTCATGTCTTCTTTTATGATTGGTCTTACTACAAAAATCACTTGATTGAAATTCTTTTGCCCATTCGCGAAAGTGCCAATAGTTCTTTGTTTGGATTCATCAATGGATATGAGTTTACCGGTTTCACGGGATTGGCCAGTCATGGAGCCACTATTGCTGCCGTTATCGGAGTATGGCTCTACTGCAGAAAATGGGAAGACATAAAAATGCTTTGGTTATTGGACCGATTGGTAATTCCTTCGGCCATTGGAGCGAGTTTTGTGCGGTTTGGAAATTTTTTCAACTCTGAAATCAACGGGAAAATTGTTGACAAATCCTATTTTTTAGCGACACGTTTTATAAGGGACTCCGATGATATGCCATCATACAGAGCCATGGCCCTGACCCATGAAAAGACTGAAAATGCCGCTTACAAAGCCATTGAACACAATCCCGATTTTGCCAACCTTCTAGAATCCATTCCGTTTAGGCACCCCGCACAATTGTACGAAGGCATTTGCTATATTTTTGTGTTCGTGGTACTGCACCAGCTATATTGGAAAACGGACAAAAAAGATAGGCCCGGTTATCTTTTTGGGCTCTTTATGGTACTTTTATTTGTGGTTCGGTTTGTTGTGGAATTCTTTAAGAAAAGTCAGGGAGGTTTTGAGGATACTCTGGGCCTTTTGTCCACCGGCCAGTGGTTGAGCATCCCTATGATCATAATTGGACTTTTCTTTATGTACAAACCCCTTCCAGAAAAAGACTGATTCCATGTACCTTAAATCATCCATAATCCTCTTGGTTTTTATCTTGGCCTCATGCAAGACAGAAAATAATAAGGAAATAAAGACAGAGACCATTAAATTCAAAAAGGAAGGAAGCCTGAATATTCTTCAATCTCAAACAGACTCGCTACTGGTGGAGTTTGATATAGAAATAGCCGAAACCGACTACGAGACCCAAACAGGTCTTATGTATAGGGAATCCATGGAAAAAAATCAAGGGATGCTCTTTATCTTTCCAGATGTGTCCATGCACTATTTTTACATGAAGAACACCTTGATTCCTCTGGATATCATTTACATTGGGGAAAACCAAAAAATTGCCAGTTTTCAAAAAAATGCCCAACCTAATGATGAAACCAGTCTCTCTTCCAAAGTACCCATTAAATATGTTTTGGAAATAAATGCTGGTCTTTCAGATAAGTTTGGGTTGCAGGTGGGAGACAGCATTACCTTTACCAAAAACTAAATGTCCAAATATCTGCTAGAAGGTCAAACTACAGAACGATTGCTGTTTCGCAATATACAACCGTCAGATTTTAATGATTGGCTGCCCTTTTACCGTGAACCAAAATCTACTCAATTTTGGGAAGGGTTGCCGGAAAATCCCATAGAAGCATGCCAAGCACAATTTGACCGTATTTTTGAACGCTATGAAAACGATTTGGGCGGCATGAACGCCCTAATTCTAAAGGAAAGCGGGCAACTGGTAGGTATCTGTGGCCTTCTTGTTCAAACTGTGGACAATACCGAGGAACTGGAAATAGGATATTCTGTATTGCCAAAGTTTTGGTTACGGGGATTTGCTTTTGAAGCTGCCCAAAAATGCAAGGAATATGCGTTTGAACAAAACTATGCCAATTCCTTAATATCCATTATCCATGTAGATAATGTTCCCTCGCAAAAAGTAGCTCTAAAGAACGGCATGTTATTGGACAAAACAACTTCATATAAAGATAATCCAGTCCATATTTTTAGGGTAAATCGAGCATAATCTCTAATTTCAAA
>JAUICT010000096.1 GCA_030429325.1 Bacteroidia bacterium | reverse complement strand
CTTGATTCCTTTTCTGAACTGTGTATGCTGAAAGATATCAAAAGGTGCCGTAAACTCCGTATTGTACACTCCATCCATGATCAAAAACCCCACATTGTATCGGTCAGGGTTCAAGGTTGGTAATATTCGCCGTTCTACCTGTTGGATTTCCTCTGTTGACTTTTTCTCCGAACAAGCGGATAGAAAAACAAGGGTAGCTAAAAAAAATGCTTTGTTCATCATAATGGCGCTAAGTTACCATTAAGAATCATTTCCACTACTTTTGTTGTAAAATTGAGTGCATGAAATACGTGTTGACCCTAGTTGTGTTGATTATTTTGTCTTGTGGCAATGGTAAGAAATATCATGATCAAGAGGAAAAGATGTCTTCCAAATCATCTTTGGTGGAGGATATATTGAAATTTCAGAAAGAGACAAACGAAAGTCTTAAAGACCCGGAAACCTCTCCGCTGCCAGATAGGTATCGCAAGGATTTTGAAGGGCTGGATTTTTTTGAGCCGGACACAACCTATGTCGTCAAGGCAAAGTTTGTGTTGACTCCTGATGCTGTACCATTTTTATTGCCCACTACCACAGACAGAAAAAGCCGAGAGGTGGTCTACGGAATTGCCCACTTTACCTTGAATGGAAGTGAACACCAGTTGGAAGTCTACCAAAGTCTGGATTTAATGGATGACGAGGAGTATGAAGATTATCTGTTCCTTCCTTTTTTAGATGAAACCAACGGAGCGGAAACCTATGGGGGAGGGCGTTATATAGACTTGTCCATTCCGGAGGGGGACACTCTGGTGATTGATTTCAACAAGGCATACAATCCGTATTGTGTATATAACAAAAAGTACTCCTGCCCTCTCGTGCCAAGGCAAAATTATTTGAGAACTATGGTGAGAGCAGGAGTGAAAAACTTCAATAAAGACTAAAAAAAGCCTTAATCCAAGGGGAGTAAGGCTTTCTCTTGGATAATTTTCCTTGGGATCAAAAGGAATATATCGCAGCAAAAAGCACAGAGGCCAAGCTGGCCGTAGGGGCTCTGTCATTATCTATAAAAACATCTTCGGAAGCACTGTCCAAACGAATTTCAGGTTTTAGGATCAAATCGCCAACGGTGGCACTCCCTGTAAGCGTTAAGGCAAATACACTGGCATCGCCATCCGCATCAAATTGATCTCCAATTGCGCCAAAGAAATCACCCTCCATGAAATATTCGCCGCGAAGGCCAATTGAAAAGTTTTCCGAGGTTTTATATTGTGGATAAAGGGCAATGCCTGTAAAAGTTCCACCATCATCTTCTTGGCTGAAGTGGGCGGCGTTTATACCCAGAAAGAATTCTTCGGAGACATCAAAGCCTCCCGTGAAGTCTACTTCAAATCCACCTTGGCTGTACAAGAAATTCAAGAACTGACCCGAATAACCCAACTGGGCTCCGACAGCATAGTCACCGGTTCCATTCAACTCGGTCAAATCCGTAGGATTCATTACAGCCAACATGGCAGACCAATCACTTCCCAAATCAAAATCAGCCTTTAAGCCTGTATGGCTAAACGGGCCGTAGGAAAATAGATAAGATGTACTGTAATTAAAATTGGCGGCAGGAGAAATTACTTCATACCCCAAAAAGGTGTTGAAATTACCAAAGGTAAGTGTGACAGCATCACTAACATTCCAGTAGACATACAATTGGTTGACGATATCTCCTGTGGCGGAATACATTGGCGAGGCAAAAATAGCATCGGTTCCCCTAGGTCCAAAGACCAAATCGGCCACAAATCCTACCTTTTCACCTTCATAGTTGGCGATGACGTTGGCCATGCCGAGGGAAAATCCATCCAAATTGGCAAATGATGAACCTGGAGCAATGGCTTCCTCTCCATTTGGAGCAGTAATATTAGATCTATAATAAGCATCAACCGTACCACTAAAATTAAATTTCGACTTTTCTTCTTCTTGGGCAAAAACACCCATGGAAATCAGCGCCAGTGCTGAAAAAGCGATTTTTTTTACGTAATTTGTTTTCCTGATAATTTTCATCTTAGAATTGTTTTTAGATATCCATTCTTACGAGGGATGTCAAGTTGTTTAATAGAATAAGTTTGAAGATTATGTAACGGAGCGTTCTGCCAAACGCTCCGTTTTTTGTTTGAGCTGGTTAGTTAGTTGTTTTGGGAGGAAATGTGTTCCGGGTATGCCTCCATTCCGTGTTCGTGAAGGTCCAAACCTTCTATTTCTTCTTTTTCGGAAACCCTTAGGCCTATGGTCTTCTTTAAAATGAACAGTACAATAAATGATGCTACCGCTGCCCAAAGGATATATGCCAGTGAACCGTAGGTTTGCACCCACAATAGTTTAGCACCGCCTCCGTAGAACAATCCGCCATCCAAGGCAAAGAATCCAATAAGGACTGTGCCCAAAAAGCCACATACGCCGTGCACTGAAATAGCTCCTACTGGGTCGTCAATTTTCAATTTCTTGTCGATGAATTCAATGGACGAGACCACTACAATACCACAAATAAGTCCAATGAAGAGGGCTCCAAAAGTGTTTACGGCACCGCAACCAGCAGTAATACCTACCAAACCGGCCAAAGCGCCGTTCAAAGTCATGGAGATATCTGCCTTTCCGTATCTGGCCCAGCTAAAGAAGAGAGCTGCAATGGCACCCATTGCTGCAGCAATATTGGTGTTGATGATAACGCCTACGGCACCAACAGTGTTCTCTCCACCCCAAGCCAATTGGGAACCACCGTTGAAACCAAACCATCCCAACCATAAAATAAACACACCTAGCGCGCCAAAGGCCATGTTGTGACCAGGAATAACTTTTGCTTTGCCATCTACGTATTTTCCAATTCGAGGTCCTACCAAAATAGCGGCCACTAAAGCTGCTGCACCTCCAACGGCATGAACCACCGAAGAGCCTGCAAAATCAATGAATCCGGCAGTGTTCAACCAAGCATCGTCATCAAATGGCCAGTACCAGCTACCGGCTATTGGGTAGATAAGGGTGGTGAGTATGGCTGAAAAGATAAGGTAGGTCGAAAATTTGGTCCTACCGGCTATGGCACCAGATACAATGGTAGCGGCCGTTGCGCAAAAAACGGTTTGGAAGAATAAGTTGTGCCAATCCGTTGCGCTAAAAAAGAAATACCCTTGGTCGGAAGGGCTTGATCTAAAAAAGCCACCACCTACAAGATCGCTACCATACATAATGGCATAACCTACTGCCCAAAACATAATGGAGCCAACGGAGAGGTCCATTATGTTTTTCATAATAATGTTCCCTGAGTTTTTACTACGGGTAAACCCAATTTCCACTAGGGTGAACCCTGCCTGCATAAAGAAAACCAAAATGGCTGCAATGGTAATCCATAATGCACCCATGTCACCATTAATGGTTTCAATGGCTTTATCTATTGCTTCTTGTCCTTGTACAATCATAATCTAAGTTTTTTTGAGTTTTTGGCTGTTTGTTTAGTTAATTCCTGCGCTACCGCTTTCCTTGGTTCTAATTCTGTAGGCTTCTATCATGTCTGATACGAAGATTTTTCCATCGCCTACGTTTCCTGTACTAGCGGTATCCAATAGGACATTAATGGTCCTTTCCAAAAAATCATCCGAAACCACTATGACCAGATACCTTCGTTGTATATCACTGGTGCTATAGGATATGCCTCGGTATACATGCCCTTGTTTCTCGTTTCCAACCCCAGTCACATCCCAGTAACTGAAGAAGTTGACCTCAATCTGATGTAAGGCTTTTTTCACCTCATCAAATTTTGATTTTCTAATAATTGCCTCGACTTTTTTCATAATAAAACGGTTAATTGATTTCCCAAATATATGTTAAACCATCAAAGACCATATAATTTTAGGGGGTATGAACATAATTTTTATTGATATTAAAAATCAACCCCTAAAAAATTAGGGGTATACTATTTTATATTATCTTTTTATGGAGGATTGATGGATGTGATTCCTTTAGAAGGGGTAAAACGCAAGATTTTGATGCTCAAACGAAAGAATTTGAGCTCATTTGTTAAAAATCTAACGAAAGGAGGGAGATATTTTAGGAATTATAACTTACTCGCCAAACTTGGAGAGCCATAACCCTAAGACAACGGCAAAAATGCCGATAACAATGCTGGAAATTAGATAAATGGAAAAATGAAGCAATTCACTGTTCTTGAGAAGAAAGTGTTTTTCAAAGGCAAAAGCGGAAAAAGTGGTGAAACCTCCACAAAAGCCCGTTGCTAAAAAAAGTGTGGAATTCTGGGATAATAGATTGCTCTTGGCGGACAAGCCCAAAATAAGGCCAATAAGGAGGCAACCAATTATATTTACCAAAAAAGTACCAAAGAAGAAATTTGGGAACAAGGGGTTTAAGGGTTTTGAAATGGCATACCTAAGAACGCTGCCAAATCCACCCCCTAAAAAAACAAGAATGGCCTGTTTCATGCCCAAATGTACAAACTATACTGCTTTTTTGTACTCGGTTTCAGAAGACTCTTGGGGGAAGAACTTTGTAATAGTGGTCTCTGAAATTTTTTGAATCGGTTTTTTAAACCCTTTTCTACTTTTATTGGCACTGAAAATTAACAAAAGGCCATTGATTGCGAGCAAAACAAAAAATAGGCTAAAAAAAGTTGTCATTTATTTCTGCTAAACAATTGTTAAACAAAAGTACGTTTTTTCCTATAGGTTTGGATTATATGGCGCAATAAAAGTTGTCAACCTAGTGGTTTTTGTGGGGAATCCATTTCTTGTGTTAATTTTTAAGAAAGTTCTTGATCAAGAATAGGATAGCAATAAAAGTCATAAAAGAAATCAACACCCATTTAACGCCTTTATAATTCTTCTTATGTAATTTTTTGTCCTTTCTATATGTGAAAGAGATGATTGCCACAAATGCAATGATAAAAAGTAGGGCGAAAATTAACTGTCCTGAGCTGAACATATTTTTTATTTTTATGCAAAGCTAAATCAAATCGAGTATAATGAAAAGTAAAATAAAGGCGGTGGAGTTGTTCCACAATTCTTTTGGTCTAGGTGTTTCAACCAAGCCAAAGGCAAATTTGGGAAAAGAGAAAAACTTATTACGGTTTAATCTTATGGATGAGGAAAACCAAGAGTATTTGGAGGCAGCCAATGATGGCGACTTGATTGAAGTGGCAGATGCCTTGGGAGATATGCTTTACATTTTGTGCGGAACCATCTTGGAGCATGGCATGCAATATAAGATTGAAGAGGTTTTTGAGGAAATTCAACGAAGTAACATGAGCAAGTTGGGGTCGGATGGGAAACCTATATATCGTGAGGATGGAAAAGTGATGAAGGGCCCAAATTATTTTAAACCGGACATTCAATCCATTATGGACAAATAAAAAAGGCACCTTTAGGTGCCTTTTTTTAATTTATGAAACTGGATATCGCCAACCGAACTTGTCTTCGGCTCTATTGTATTGAATGTCTGTTATTCTTTTCTTCAGGCGTGAAGCAAAGCTGTCCTTCAATTCTGGAAGCTCATGATCTTCTCCTTTATAACCAAAGGCGCCTATGGGTGAAACCACTGCGGCCGTACCCGCACCGAACATTTCTTTCAAGGAACCGTTTTTGGCAGCTTCCACTATTTCATGGACAGAGACTTTCCTGACCTCGGTTTTTATTCCTTCGTCCTTGGCAATGTCCAAGATGCTTTTCCGGGTAATACCGTCAAGAATACGGTCATTGGTAGGAGCTGTGAGAAGGGTGTCGCCAATACGTACAAAAACGTTCATGGCACCAGCTTCCTCAATAAATTCGTGAGTGTTGTCGTCGGTCCAGATGACCTGTTGATATCCTTTTTCCGCAGCCAATTGGGTCGGATAAAACTGTCCGGCATAGTTACCCCCTGCTTTGGCATAGCCCACTCCACCATTTGCAGCACGTGAATAGGTTTCCTCAATCAAAACCTTTACACTCCCAGAAAAATAGGTACCGGAGGGTGCACAGGCTATGATGAATTTATAGGCATTGGCAGGTGAGGCGTGAAAACCGGTGCCAGAAGCAAATATAAAAGGTCTAATATATAAGGAACTGCCCGGAGTGGTGGGAACCCAATCTTTTTCCAGTTGCAACAAGGCCGTAAGTCCATCCATAAAATGAGCCTCGGGAAGTTCAGGGATTGCCAATCGCTTTGCGGATTTGTTCAAACGTTTATGGTTTTCCAACGGACGGAACAACCATATTTTTTCGTTCTCGTCCTTGTACGCCTTCATACCTTCAAAAATAGATTGCCCATAGTGAAAAATCTTTGCCGAAGGATCTAGGGTAATGGGTTGGTAAGGAACAATTTTTGGAGTTTTCCATTCGCCATCAACGTAATCGCAGACCAACATGTGATCTGTGTAAATGCTTCCAAAAGAAAGATTTTCAAAATCCACATCATGGATTTTGGATGTTTTTGCCTTTTCTACTGAGATATTGTTCATTACAGCTTCCATATCATTAACATTAGGAAGGTTAAAATTAGCTATTTATTGTTACTTTTAGGAGTTTCAAAATTCTAATTTCTGTTCTTTGTTCAGAATGGTTCAAATATTGGATAAAATGAGGTCTTTTAACATTTTTTATGCTGTTTTGCTATTGTTTGCAACCCAATTGACATTTGCTCAAGAGCAAGTCAAGAAAGAATACTACGGAAAAAAGTTCACTGTTTCGGAGAAACCCGGAAGAGATGGGGCTGTTTTTAAAAATCTTTCGCTAAAGGATTCTGTCCAAACCCAGTTGGTGGGTGAAATCAAGGAAGTATGCCAAGTAAAGGGGTGTTGGATGAAGGTTAAGATCAATACGGATGACGAAGTCTTTGTACGGTTCAAGGACTATGGCTTTTTTGTGCCTGCCGATGCGGCGGATAAAAAGGTTTACATGGACGGGATTGCTTTTTTGGAAGAAATGTCCGTGGACGATCAAAAACATTATGCCAAGGACAGTGGTGCTTCGCAAGAAGAAATTGATAAGATCATGGAGCCCAAGCGCATACTTAGGTACGAGGCGGCAGGGGTTCTCATTGAAGAATAGGATTGAAAAGAAAGATCATTACTACAGGAGATGGTTCAAAGACCATCCAAATAGAGGAATGGGATGAGCAGTACCACTCCAAACATGGTGCCGTACAGGAAGCCTATCACGTTTTTATTGAACACGGTTTGTGGTTGTTCAAAAACTCAAAAGTCAATTTA
>JAUICT010000095.1 GCA_030429325.1 Bacteroidia bacterium | reverse complement strand
CGGGTACAACGGGAAGACCTAAAGGAGTTATGCTCTCCCATAACAATATTGTATCCAATGTGGTTTCCAGCGAGACAAGGGTACCTTTTGAAACCGGTGGCAGCGCCCTGAGTTTTCTACCAGTTTGTCACATTTTTGAACGGATGATTCTATATCTCTACCAATATTGCGGGATTGAAATCCATTTTGCCGAAGGGTTGGACAAAATCAGCGATAACGTCAAGGAGGTAAAGCCCAATGTAATGACTGTGGTGCCTCGATTGTTGGAAAAGGTTTATGATGCCATTATTGCCAAAGGAACCTTACTTACTGGAGTGAAAAAGAAATTATTTTTCTGGGCCGTGGAACTAGGGCTAAAATATGAACCCTACGGTAAAAACGGATGGTGGTACGAGAAACAATTGGGCCTTGCCCGAAAACTGATCTTTAGTAAATGGCAAGAAGGTCTAGGTGGAAACCTTTCGGTCATGGTATCTGGGAGTGCGGCTTTACAGCCCCGGTTGGCTCGCATATTTGCGGCCGCAGGTATGCCGGTCATGGAAGGCTATGGCCTTACGGAAACCTCTCCCGTGATTGCGGTAAACGATCAGCGGAACAAAGGCTGGAAAATAGGTACAGTTGGCCGAATCATAGATGGGGTTGAAGTGAAGATTGCCGAGGATGGTGAAATTCTCTGCAAAGGCCCCAATGTAATGATGGGCTACTATAAGGATTCAGAAAAAACGGCAGAAGTGATGACCGATGGGTATTTTCATACGGGGGATATTGGCGAATTGGATTCCGATGGCTTTTTGCGCATCACCGACCGTAAAAAAGAAATCTTTAAAACCTCTGGCGGAAAATATGTAGCGCCCCAGTTGTTGGAAAATCGCTTTAAACAATCCCGTTTCATAGAACAAATCATGGTGGTAGGTGAAGGCGAAAAAATGCCTGCAGCCCTGATACAACCCAATTTTGAATTTTTGCATGAATGGGCCAAACGCCATAAGGTAACAGTAGGGGAAAACTCGGATATTGTCCTTAATGACAAGGTTATTGCCCGTATCCAAGAAGAAGTGGATCTGGCCAACGAAGATTTTGCCAAGTGGGAAAAGGTAAAACAGTTCCGTTTGACCCCAGATGTGTGGAGTGTGGACAGTGGCCACCTTACCCCTACCATGAAACTGCGTAGAAAAATTGTAAAGGAGAAATATCTGGACCTCTACAATGACATATATGGGCATTGACAAATCAGCAATGGGCAATAATTACTGATTCACTGTCATTTCGAATGAATGTGAGAAATCTCATTTACATTCAATATGTTCAATTAACAATGTTCCAAAAATGACTGTCATTCTGAACGGAGTGAAGAATTTCTCAAAACATAAAAAAAACCAACGGATTTCCGTTGGTTTTTCATCAAAGTGTAGTGTTTTATTAATTACAATCGACACCTATATCACCATCAAAAATCCAACCATAATCATTGATTAAAGTTTCACGTGCTGTTGCAGCTTCACTTTCAAGACAGTATTCAACATTATTTGCTCCCAGAGTTAATCCCATAGGGGTATTTTCCAAGTTGGCCCAGCCCATTAAGGTTGCTCCGTAATTTTCGTTAGACATTGCTGTAGATCCAAACATCCCTGTCATAGTCTCAACGCTTTGAATATTCCAAGAACCCAAATCTTGATTAAATTCTTCTGCATAATTGAACATATAAGCCATATTGATGACATTGCTTACATCCCAATTACTAATATCCCCATTGAAATCAAATGCGCTATTAAACATAGCACCCATTCTTTTGACTTTGCTTACGTCCCAATCGCTGAGGTCCGCATTAAAACGAGTAGCACCACGAAAGGCAAAATTCATAACTTCCACATTCTCCAAATTGGGTGCATGGGTAGCATTGTATTCCACTAAATAATTGCAATAACTAAATGCTTCATAAAAGCTACGCCAAACAATATCGCCCCACTGTTCAATACCAATAAGTGCACTCTGCCTAGGAAAATCATACAAATCACCCATTTGGATTGCTGGAAACTCCCCTTGGATGGATATCAAATAAATACCTGCTTTTTCATAAATATGGGTAGGGTCTTGTGAAGTTATTTCTTCCTCTGGCGAACCATCTCCCCAATCAATGATATAATCATATTCATAATCTTCATTGGTGCCGAGGATCAACTTAAAATTATTATATGGCACGTCCCATTTGGTTATAAAAGAATTAGAGTCTTCGGACAAACTATCCTTTATGTTGGTTACGGAGATAGTGATAATGGCCTCGCTTTCCGCTTTCCCATCTGATACCAATACTTTTATCGAATGCTCTTTGGTCACCTCATAATCCAATTTTTTACCATCTATTAAACTAAGTCTCCCAACATCATCTATCTCGAATAAATCAGTCTCTTCAATGCTAAAAGTCAACTCATCCTTGTCCGCATCCTCAGCCTTTACAGTTCCGATAGTTACAGCATCCGAAATATCTTCAGCAACCGTAAAGCTTTGCGCCTCAATCTTTGGAGCATTGTTTTTTTCGGGAGTTGGGGCTGTGCCATCGTCCTTACCACAGGACCATAGTAATACCAGCGAAATAATTACGCAAAATAAATTTTTGATTTTCATAGTTATTGTTTTAGCGAATAGGTATTCTCTCAATATCGTTTATTACAGTTATTATCCAACCTACGATCTGATGGATGCCCGGTTTGGATTGACAGATGAATGCCAATCACCAATTTTCAATGAACAATTTTAAATAGGTAATGTCAATTCGAGCGCAGTCGAGAAATCTACGGAGGTTAGATATCGGATTTTAGATCTGGTTTTTGGGATTTCAAAATTGTTTCTGAGTTAACTTAAATTTATTATGCATGCATAATAAATTTGTTTATATTTGAGGAAACCAAACTAGGCTATGAAGGATTTGACCATTGATTATGCATTGCGGGCCACATGGCAGGCGGTCAGTAAAATGTACAATGAGGAGGCCAAAAACTATGGGCTTACCATGGCAATTGGTTTTACACTCTTGAGCATTGACCCAAAAAAAGGGACGCCAAGTACAGCCTTGGGTCCAAAAATGGGCATGGAGGCCACAAGCTTATCTAGAATTTTAAAGAATATAGAGGGAAGAGGTTACATTCAACGTAAACCCAACCCAAACGACGGTAGAGGGGTATTGATACACCTAACGGCACTTGGCTTGGAGAAACGGGAAGAATCAAAAAGTGTGGTACTTCGGTTCAACCATGTTGTGAAAGAACACATAGAAGAAGAAGATTTACAAAGTTTCTTTAAAGTAGTGGAGGTCATCAACAAACTTATTTCGGATAAAAAAGTATACATAAAAACAACTAATTAAAACAAACATTCATAAATGAAAAGGCATATCAACAAAGTTGCCGTCATCGGTTCCGGTATCATGGGTAGTGGCATTGCTTGCCATTTTGCCAATATTGGGGTCGAAGTTTTGTTACTGGATATTGTTCCACGGGAACTCAACGAAAAAGAAAAGGCCAAAGGCTTAACGCTAGAAGACAAAGTGGTTAGAAACCGCTTGGTGAACGATTCCCTTACTTCAGCCTTAAAATCCAAGCCCTCCCCTATTTATCACCAAAAATTTGCCGATAGGATCACAACAGGGAATTTGGAAGACGATATTGCGAAGGTGGCGCAAGTGGATTGGATCATTGAAGTGGTCGTGGAACGGCTGGACATTAAAAAACAGGTGTTCGAAAATCTGGATAAACATAGAAAAGAGGGCACTTTGATCACCTCAAACACCTCTGGTATCCCCATCAAGTTTATGAGTGAGGGACGCAGTGATGATTTCCAAAAACATTTCTGTGGCACCCATTTCTTTAATCCTGCCAGATATTTAAAACTCTTTGAAATCATTCCTGGGCCAAAGACCTCCCAAGAAGTCTTGGATTTCTTGAATGGGTATGGCGAACAGTACTTGGGAAAAACCTCCGTGGTGGCCAAGGACACACCTGCTTTTATCGGGAACCGGATAGGGATTTTCAGCATACAAAGCCTTTTTCATGCCGTAAAGGAATTGGGTATGACCGTCGAAGAAGTCGATAAACTCACCGGCCCCGTTATCGGCAGACCCAAATCCGCCACTTTCAGAACCGTGGATGTGGTAGGGCTGGACACCTTGGTGCATGTAGCCAACGGCATTTATGAAAATTGCAAGGATGATGAACGCCATGAGCTCTTCAAACTTCCAGATTTCATCAATACCATGATGGAAAACAAATGGTTGGGAAGCAAGTCCGGGCAAGGCTTCTATAAAAAAGTAAAAGGTGACGATGGTAAGAGCGAAATCCTAACTTTGGATTTGGATACCATGGACTACCGTTCCAAAAAAAGTGCAAAATTCGCCACTTTGGAGCTCACCAAGACCATTGACAAAGTCATTGAGCGTTTTCCAGTATTGGTCGATGGTAAGGACAAGGCAGGGGAATTCTACCGAAAAAGCTTTGGTGCCCTATTTGCCTATGTGACCCATCGCATTCCAGAGATTACGGACGAACTCTATAAGATTGATGATGCCATGAAGGCTGGATTTGGCTGGGAACACGGTCCATTCCAGATTTGGGATGCCGTGGGATTGGACAAAGGTCTGGAATTCATCAAGGCCGAAGGTCTGGAAGCCGCCTCTTGGGTTACTGAAATGAAAGCGGCAGGCATCGATTCGTTCTATACCGTAAAAGATGGGGCCACCTATTTCTACGACATTCCAAAAAAGACCATGGAAAAAGTCCCTGGTCAGGATGCCTTCATCATTTTGGACAACATCCGAAAATCCAACGAAGTGTTCAAGAACAGTGGTGTGGTCATCGAGGATTTGGGCGATGGTATTCTCAACTGCGAGTTCCAATCCAAAATGAACACCATTGGCGGTGATGTTTTGGCGGGACTGAACAAAGCTGTGGACTTGGCCGAAAAAGACTTTCAAGGATTGGTAGTGGGTAACCAAGCCGCCAATTTCTCCGTTGGGGCCAACATCGGTATGATTTTTATGATGGCCGTGGAACAAGAGTATGATGAGCTCAATATGGCCATCAAATACTTTCAGGATACCATGATGCGGATGCGATATTCCTCCATTCCCACCATCTCAGCGCCGCATGGCATGTGTTTGGGTGGTGGATGCGAGTTATCCATGCATGCCGATAAAGTAGTGGCAGCCGCAGAGACCTATATCGGTTTAGTGGAATTTGGCGTTGGGGTCATCCCCGGTGGAGGCGGTTCCAAGGAAATGGCACTTCGTGCTTCGGATACCTTTAGGAAAAATGATGTGGAATTGAACGTGCTACAGGAATACTTCCTGACCATAGGAATGGCCAAAGTATCCACTTCGGCTTATGAAGCCTACGATTTGGGCATTCTACAAAAAGGAAAGGACGTAGTGGTGGTAAACAAAGACCGACAAATTGCCACGGCCAAGGCCCATGCCAAAATAATGGCAGAAGCAGGCTATACCAAACCCGTTAAACGCAAAGATGTAAAAGTGCTTGGAAAACAAGCGTTGGGTATGTTCTTGGTGGGCACGGATTCCATGGAAGCCGGACATTACATTTCGGAGCACGACAAGAAAATAGCCGATAAACTGGCCTATGTCATGGCCGGTGGAGATCTCTCCGAAGCCAGCTATGTCACCGAGCAGTACCTATTGGATTTGGAACGCGAAGCCTTCCTTTCACTATGTACGGAACGGAAGACCTTGGAGCGTATACAGCACATGTTAAAAACTGGTAAGCCTCTGAGAAATTAGGAACAAGAATCAAGACATTGGAACCAAGACAGCCGTCTTTTCTCTTGGTTCTTGAATCTAAAAAATCTAAAAAAAATGAAAACAGCATATATCGTAAAAGCATATCGGACCGCAGTGGGCAAAGCACCACGGGGACTGTTCCGTTTTAAAAGACCCGATGAACTGGCCGCAGAGACCATCGAACACATGATGAAGGAATTGCCACAGTTGGACAAAAAGCGTATAGACGATGTCATTGTGGGCAACGCCATGCCAGAAGCAGAACAAGGATTAAATATGGCCCGACTCATCTCTTTAATGGGATTGGACATTGAAGATGTTCCAGGGGTGACCGTCAATAGATACTGTGCCTCTGGACTTGAAACCATTGGCATTGCCACCGCAAAAATCCAATCGGGAATGGCGGATTGCATCATTGCGGGAGGCGCCGAAAGCATGAGCTATATCCCCATGGGAGGCTACAAACCCACCCCGGATTATGCCACCGCCAAAGAAGGGCATGAAGACTATTATTGGGGCATGGGATTGACCGCTGAGGCCGTTGCCCAACAATTCAAGGTGTCCCGGGAAGATCAGGATGTATTTGCCTATAATTCGCACATGAAGGCTCTTAAAGCCCAAGAAGAAAATCGGTTCCAAGACCAGATTGTACCGATTGAAGTGGAACATACTTTTATCAATGGAGCGGGTAAAAAAGAAACTACCAGTTACACCGTGAACAAAGATGAAGGTCCTCGAAAAGGCACCAATATCCCTACCCTGAATAAGTTAAGACCCGTTTTCGCTGCAGGCGGAAGTGTTACCGCAGGAAACTCTTCCCAAATGAGCGACGGCGCGGCCTTTGTCATGGTGATGAGCGAGGAAATGGTCAAAGAATTGAATCTGGAACCCATTGCCCGATTGGTGAACTATGCCGCTGCGGGGGTTGAGCCCAGAATTATGGGAATTGGCCCGGTAAAGGCCATTCCAAAAGCATTAAAACAAGCAGGTTTAAAACAAGACCAGGTAGACCTTATCGAATTAAACGAAGCCTTTGCCTCACAATCATTGGCTGTAATTCGAGAATTAGGTTTAAATGAAGAAATAGTAAATGTAAATGGTGGAGCCATTGCACTCGGGCATCCACTGGGATGTACAGGAGCAAAACTTTCCGTGCAACTCTTTGATGAAATGCGGAAACGCAATATGAAAGGCAAATACGGTATGGTTACGATGTGTGTAGGTACTGGACAAGGGGCTGCGGGGATTTATGAATTTCTATCTTAAGAAGCAAGAAAAGAGATCTGAGAGAAAAGACGTCCTAATGAAAAGACACAATTATAAAAGGATGAAAATATGGTTACTAGGATTAGAGATTGCAAATGACATTTCTGATTTGCTCCTTAAGTTTCCCAAACATGAATGATATGACCTAAGCTCACAAATAAGCAGATGCTCAATTTCA
>JAUICT010000094.1 GCA_030429325.1 Bacteroidia bacterium | reverse complement strand
TTGGGGAATATGCTTCGCATATTTGGAAGACATAAATTTTACCTCAAGAACACGAATGCCATTGAGCGTTTGGCCCAAATAGACATGGCCATTTTTGATAAGACCGGTACTTTGACCACCAATCAACAAGAGACTATCTTGTATGAAGGGGTGGAATTGACAGCGGATGAGACCGCTCTTCTAAAGACCACACTCAGGGCATCCAATCACCCTTTGAGCCGTTCGTTGTACGACATTCTTAAATCCAACGCCATAATGACCTTGGATGAATTCCAGGAACATACCGGCAAGGGTATCGAGGGAAAAGTAAACCAACACTCCATGAAAGTGGGTTCGGCCACCTACGTTGGGAAAGAAGCATCCTCGGAATTAACCCATACGGCGGTCTATGTTAGTTCAGATGAAGATGTAAAAGGTCGATTTGTGTTCAAGAATACCTATCGGGAAGGTGTAAAGGAGCTCTTTGATGAATTGGGCACTCAATATAAAGTGGGAATATTGTCCGGAGACAATGATGGAGAGCAAAAACAACTGGAAAAGATACTTCCGCCCCAAGTCCATATGCTGTTCAACCAAAAGCCCGAAGATAAATTGGAGTATATAGAAAAAACACAAGAATCCCATAATGTGCTTATGGTTGGGGATGGGTTAAATGATGCGGGGGCATTGGCCCAGAGCAATGTAGGAGTGGCCGTGTCGGAGAACGTCAATGTGTTTTCGCCCGCCTGTGATGGTATTTTGGATGCATCCAACTTGACCAAGTTGCCTGTTTTTTTGCAGTTGTCCAAGAAATCCATGCAGGTCATTAAATTGAGTTTCATGCTCTCGTTGTGCTACAATGTCGTGGGACTGTACTTTGCTGTAACAGGTCAATTACAACCCGTGATAGCAGCCATTTTGATGCCGTTGAGTTCCGTAAGCATTGTGGCTTTTACCACGGTATGCACAAATTTGTTGGGAAAGAAATTAAAATAATAGGAAAGCTGATATATGTCATTTTTTGAGGAAGATCACCATAGTAGTTTTACACCTAAATTCAGTAAGGTATGAGTGTTATCTATGTTTTGTTGGCCATAAGCATCTCTGTGGCCCTTTGCTTTTTTGCCGCTTTTGTGTTTTCGGTAAAAAAAGGGCAGTATGATGATGTATACACCCCTTCGGTAAGAATGCTCTTTGAAGATGAGCTTCTCAAGGATTCGGACAAACACGCTCATAATAAAGAAAAAATCAAACAAACAGAAAGTACAAACCAATAAATATGGAAATTCAACAGTTTCGCTACGATAACAAAATCGTTCAAAAGTTCTTGTACGCTACCATGCTTTGGGGTGTGGTGGGTATGCTGGTCGGGCTTTTATTGGCCTTTATGTTTTTATTCCCCAATCTCACGGATGGTGTTTCTTGGCTAAGTTTTGGGCGTTTACGCCCCTTGCATACCAATGCCGTAATTTTCGCCTTTGTGGGGAACGCCATTTTTGCAGGGGTTTATTATTCCACCCAACGATTGCTAAAAGCACGGATGTTCAGTGATGCGCTCAGCAACATAAATTTCTGGGGCTGGCAGCTGATTATTGTTGCGGCCGCCATTACACTTCCATTGGGATATACCACCTCAAAGGAATATGCCGAATTGGAATGGCCCATTGACTTGGCCATTGCCGTGGTTTGGGTGGTTTTTGGTTGGAACCTTATCGGGACTATCCTGAAACGTAGACAGCGACACCTATATGTGGCCATCTGGTTCTACTTGGCCACTTTCGTTACGGTTGCGGTGTTACATATTTTCAATAGTTTGGAACTACCTGTATCTGCATTGAAGAGTTACTCCGTTTATGCTGGGGTACAGGATGCTTTGGTGCAGTGGTGGTACGGACACAATGCGGTGGCCTTTTTCTTGACTACGCCCTTCTTGGGATTGATGTACTACTTTGTACCCAAAGCGGCCAATAGGCCTATCTATTCCTATCGATTGTCCATAGTGCACTTTTGGTCGTTGATATTCATTTATATCTGGGCCGGGCCTCACCACTTGTTATACTCGTCTTTGCCTGATTGGGCCCAAAACCTCGGTGTAGTATTTTCTGTAATGTTGATTGCGCCTTCTTGGGGAGGTATGATCAATGGCCTGTTGACATTGCGGGGTGTTTGGGACAAAGTACGAACCGATGCCACTTTAAAATTTATGGTTGTGGCCATTACCGGATATGGTATGGCAACTTTTGAAGGCCCCATGCTTTCCCTGAAAAATGTGAATGCGATTGCCCACTTCAGTGATTGGATCATTGCACACGTACACGTTGGGGCTTTGGCATGGAACGGGTTCCTGACCTTCGGTATGATCTATTGGTTGGTTCCAAAAATGTTCAAGACCACACTGTATTCCAAAGGACTGGCGAACTTTCACTTTTGGATAGGCACGTTGGGGATTGTACTCTATGCGCTGCCCATGTATGTGGCCGGATTTACGCAAGCTTTGATGTGGAAAGAATTTAATCCGGATGGGACATTGGTATACGGAAACTTCTTGGAGACCGTAACCCAGATTATCCCAATGTATTGGATGAGGGCCATAGGAGGTAGCCTCTTTATTTTGGGAATGTTCGTGATGATATACAATGTTGTGGTAACCATTAAGTCCGGTAGCCGTGTTGAGGATGAGTTGGCCGAGGCTCCTG
This sequence comes from Bacteroidia bacterium, assembly GCA_030429325.1. GTDB lineage: Bacteria > Bacteroidota > Bacteroidia > Flavobacteriales > Flavobacteriaceae > Flagellimonas. Next base: position 4,596 of record JAUICT010000094.1, on the reverse strand, counting down.
CCTTGGAACGAGTGTCCAAAAGACGTGTGGCCGGGGAAACCTTCCACAATTGGTTGGAAAGAAAACCAGTTCAATTGACCATTTTGGCCACCATTGCCATTTTAATTGGAGGAATTGTTCAGATTGTACCGACCATTTTGGTAAAATCAAACATCCCCACCATTACCAGTGTTAAACCGTACACCCCATTGGAGCTTGAGGGGCGTGACCTCTACATCCGTGAAGGATGCGTGGGTTGCCATTCCCAGATGGTGAGACCATTCAGGAGCGAGGTGGAGCGCTATGGAGAATATGCAAAGGCAGGTGAGTTTGTGTACGATCACCCTTTCCTATGGGGTAGTAAACGTACAGGCCCCGATTTGCTTCGTGTTGGAGGTAAATATTCAGACAATTGGCATTTGAACCATATGTTGGATCCACAGAGTACTTCCGCAGGTTCCATCATGCCAGCCTATCAATGGTTGGTTAAAAATGAGCATGACCGTAGTGGTGTTGAAGCCAAGATGGAGGCGATGGTAAAATTGGGCGTGCCCTATACCGAAGAAGATATCGCCAACGCACAACAATCCATGGCAGAACAAGCAGAGCAAATAGAAAAGAACCTATATGCCGATCCAGAGTTTGTAAAGACCTATGAAGCCGATAAAAAATACGCTCAGGAAAATGGAGATGACTTCGTAGAGATGAGAGACCGTGAGATTGTGTCGCTAATAGCCTACCTACAACGTTTAGGTACGGATATCAAGATTAAAGAAACGGAATAACTGTTATCAGAAAATAAAGAGTAAAAAGAAATCATGAATCAAGAGTCAAGAAGCAAGACCAAAATTAAAATGACTTTAAAGCCTTACGTCTTGATTCTTGTCTCTAAAATCTAACATAACCATGTTGAAATTTGTAAAGAACCATATGGAAACTATAGAAGGGGTGGCCAACTACCCTATGGTTTCCCTCTTGATCTTCTTCCTGTTTTTTGTTCTTCTTTTTTGGTGGGTATTTACCGCCTCCAAGGAGCACATAAAAGAGATGGGGGAACTACCATTGGACCATAACGATCAACACAACAAACTATAATACTATGAGCACAAAAACACCCTGGTGGATACGCGTACCCGTACTATTCTTCTTAATCTTCGGATTAATGGAATACTTTGTAGACTCTGGCGACAAACCGGCCATCATCGAATATCCCATAACACAGTTTTTTATGCTATTGGTGTTGATGATTCTCATTGCCATAGAACTTATCCTGAGTTCCATTGAGAACATCATGTTCCAGACCCTTTCCGAAGAAGGTAAGGAAAGGTACTTGGCCACCAAGAACAAAAAAATGGAGTGGACATGGGTCAATAACCTCATGAAGCGCCTTACAAGGACCAAATCCATAGAGCGTGAAGAAGAAATCATCATGGATCACAATTATGATGGCATCCGAGAATTGGACAATGTCTTGCCGCCATGGTGGGTCTACCTTTTCTATGCAACCATTGTTTTCGGAGTGGTGTATTTGGTACGCTTTCATGTTATTGGGGAGTATACCCAAGCCGAAGAATACGAACAAGAAGTGGCTGCAGCCAAAATAGAGATTGAAGAGTACAAAAAAACCGCAAAGGATTTGGTGGATGCCAGTACTGTTGAATTGTTGACCGATGCCGCTGACCTAAGTGCAGGAGAGAAGATTTTTAACACTAGCTGTGTGGTTTGTCACATGGCAGATGGTGGTGGTGGAATTGGACCCAACCTAACTGATGAATATTGGATTTTGGGTGGAGGCATCAAAAATGTGTTCAATACCATTTCCGAAGGAGGACGTGATGGTAAAGGAATGGTGGCATGGAAACAAAGCTTTAAGCCCGCCGAGATTGCCCAAGTATCTAGTTATGTGATAAGCTTGGGAGGAACCACACCTGCCAATCCAAAAGCACCCGAAGGAGAAATTTGGGTAGATCCAAATGCTCCTGAACCTGCACAGGCTACACCGGATACCCAACCAGCAGAGCAGGTTTCAGATTCTACCGATGTGGTAATGGAGTAAGAACAGGATCTAGAAAACAATAGGTTTTCACCAAACAAAAAAGAGGGCAATGGAGGAGAATTTTAGGGATTCCATAGGAACGATTACTGAAGAAGGTAAACGGGCGTGGGTTTTTCCCAAAAAACCAAGCGGGCGTTTTTATGACTATCGCAAGTACGTTAGTTATGCATTACTGGCCTTTTTGGTGGCAGCTCCCTTTATAAAGATCAACGGACACCAGTTTTTAATGTTCAATGTAGTGGAACGGCGTTTCAATATTTTTGGACTCCCGTTTTGGCCCCAAGACTTTCATCTTGTGGTGGTCTCCATGATCATTGGAGTGGTCTTTATTGCATTGTTCACCGTGGCCTATGGCCGTATTTTTTGCGGATGGATGTGCCCACAGACCATCTTTTTGGAAATGGTCTTTCGTAGGATTGAATACTGGATTGATGGAGACCGTGGAGCCCAGATGCGATTGGATAAATCGCCATGGAATGGCAAGAAAATTAGAAAACGGGTATTAAAATGGACCATCTTCTTTATCATCTCTTTTTTGATTGCCAATGTCTTTTTGGCCTATTTGATTGGCAGTGATAGACTGATTCAGTATATCACCGAAGGCCCAACGGCCCATTTGGGAACCATGGTGCCCTTGTTGATTTTCACCGCAGTGTTCTACTTTATTTTTGCCTGGTTCCGGGAACAAGTTTGCATTATTGCATGCCCATACGGACGGCTTCAAGGGGTGTTGTTGGATAATAAATCCATAGTGGTAGCCTATGACCACAAGCGGGGTGAAGGAGAGAATGGACGTAAAAAGTTTAGAAAAAATGAAGATAGGGATGCATTGGGCCATGGCGACTGTATTGATTGTTTTCAATGTGTGAATGTATGCCCCACAGGAATAGACATCCGAAATGGTACCCAGTTGGAATGTGTCAACTGCACCGCCTGTATTGATGAGTGCGATCACATCATGGATAGTATCAACAAACCTAAAGGTTTGATCAGATACGCTAGTGAAGATGAGATACTCAATAAGAACAAGTTTAAGTTCACAGCGAGAATGAAAGGGTATACGGCCGTTCTTGCCGTGCTGATCGGCATATTGATCGGTATGTTGTTCTTGCGCAATGAGGTTGAGGCAAACATCCTGCGTTTGCCTGGGCAGTTGTACGAACGTAAGGAGAACAACATCATCAGTAATGTGTATACCTACAAATTGGTGAACAAGACCACCAAGGATATAGAAAATGTATCCTTTAAACTGATGTCGCACAGGGGAACCATAAAAATGGTATCCCAAGATACCTTCAAGGTGCCGGCAGAAGAACTCACCGAAGGAACATTGTTTGTAGAGATCAATGCTTCGGAGTTAACGGGCGACAAGGATAAATTGAAGATTGCGGTCTATAGCGGTGATGAAGTGATTGAAACCACTACGACCCAGTTTTTGGGCCCAAGAAGTTATAATTAGGAGTTGAACGAAGGTCTGGATGTTTGTCGGGCCCAACAAAAAGAAAAGCAATGAAGATCAATTGGGGAACGGGAATAGTGTTGGCTTTTATAGGGTTTATAACCTTTATCCTATATTTTGTATTTCGAATGAGTACAGATGATAGGGCCAACCATGATTTGGTTACGGAAGATTACTATAAAAAAGAACTGACCTATCAACAAAACTTGGATGCTTCCAATACGGCCCGTGATATGGATGCCGTACTTCGAATTGAGAAATCTTCCGAAGGGGTGACCATCTTTTTTCCAGAACAGTTCGACCCTCAAAAAATTAAAGGAAAAGTGTCCCTGTACAGACCGTCCAACAAGCGCTTGGATACTGACTTTCCCATAAGTTTGTCCAAAACACATTTGCTCATACCTGACAATAGCTTGGTGGGCGGTCGCTGGGACATTACCGTAAATTGGCAGTACGAGGGGAATACTTTTTTTCATAAACAGAAACTCGTGTATTAAGTTATGTTGTCATCAGCGTTGGTTCTTGGGTTGTTTGGTAGTCTGCACTGTTTGGGCATGTGCGGCCCCATTGCCTTTATGTTGCCTGTGGACCAGCAGAACAACGTAAAAAAAATAGGTCAGCTTTCCCTTTACCATGCCGGGAGACTCATGGCTTACGGAATAATAGGAATGCTCTTTGGCTTTTTGGGTAAGGGACTGTCCCTTTTTGGGATGCAACAAAAATTGTCCATTGCCATAGGAGCCATTATGATTTTACTGGTACTGATTCCTGGAAAGTATCTCAATGGGCATAAGTTTTTAAGACCGATTTATACAATATTGGGCAAGGTGAAATCGAAACTTGGGGCCGAGCTCAAGAAAAAGACGCCGGATGCTTTTTTGACCATTGGGTTTTTGAATGGATTTCTGCCATGCGGATTGGTCTATATGGCCGTGTTGGGTGCCATTGCCTTGGCTGGGCCAGTTCAGGGAGGACTTTACATGATTTTGTTCGGATTGGGAACAGTGCCTTTGATGAGTCTAGTGGTCTTTTCCAAAGCATGGATGGGGAACTCGTTCAAATTTCGTGTGCAAAAACTGATTCCGGTTTTTGTGGTTCTCAT
>JAUICT010000093.1 GCA_030429325.1 Bacteroidia bacterium | reverse complement strand
TTGTCCAGCTCCAGACCAAATTTGGAAAAGGGTGCCGGGTCCAAAAATTTTCTGTCCAATTGGGAATCGGTACTGTAAAGCAGTTCGCGCTCCACAAAATACTTCCACATTTGCTCCTCATTGGCCTTGGCCCAATCCATTTCTTCTTGGGAGTACCCTATTTTTTGTGCATCCGTATTTGTAGGAATCAATCTATCCTTTAGATATAGTTCCTTGCCATAATACACCATTCTCGAAAGAAAGCTTCTATTTCTGGGATAGTTGAGCACTTTCTTGGCAAAGGCACTGGCCACATCAGAGACCAAATACTGTTTATCCAATCCTGCTGAAATGTAGCGTTGGATACCTTCATAAAAATGATGGTCCTGACCCAAATAATTGTCCAAACCTATCAGCAAAAGGGTATCTGTGAGGATAATACGGTCATTGTAGCGTACATCTGAAGTAAGGGTCACTACTTTAGGCACCACAACATTGGGAAAATAATATTTAATGTGCTTAAAAAGGGATTCCAAGCTCTCGGCTTCCTGCTCAAAACTTCCAAATGCCTTATCCACTTCCCCTGAAAGTTCAACCTGAAGGGTGTCGGTCAACTTGGCAATCCATATGCTGTCCGAAAACTGCGCTGGGAACAAGTAAGGGTACTTGGATTTTAACTTTGGGATATCCAGGGGCTTTGCTTCTGCAAACTCACGATCAAACCGAAACACTTCAAGATCAATGGGAATATTGGCAATTTCCTCCTCACGCTTATCGGTTTCCTTGCATCCCAACGTTAATAAAAGAGAACCACACAAAATGTAAAAAAGAAAGTATTTAGGCAAGCGCTTCATTTTTAAGGCAACAGCGTTTAAATTTACAGGGCACAAAGGTAATTTATAGAATCTAAAAATAGGATATGCAAACAGAAAAGGTAATAGACCATATAGTAAACTGGCTCAAGGAATATGCCACTAACGCCAAATGCAAGGGTTTTGTAATTGGTGTTTCCGGTGGAATAGACTCGGCAGTCACCTCTACGCTATGCGCTAAAACCGGACTTAACCTTTTGTGTTTGGAGATGCCCATCCACCAAGGTGAAAACCAAGTGACCCGCGCGGACCGGCATATTGACTGGCTTATGAATAATTTTTCCAACGTATCCCGCCAGGCCGTGAACCTCACTCCAGTGTTTGATAGTTTGGTAGCTGCCTTCCCAAAGGTTGAAAACGAAGAGGAACGGTTTATGTCCCTTGCCAATACGCGTGCACGTCTACGCATGACCACCTTATACTACTTTGCTGCTTTAGAAGGATACCTTGTGGCCGGAACAGGTAACAAGGTTGAGGATTTTGGTGTTGGTTTTTATACCAAATACGGTGATGGCGGTGTTGACCTGAGCCCCATTGCCGATCTTCTAAAAACTGAGGTCTATGAGCTGGGACGGGTACTTGGAGTGAACCAAGATATTATGGATGCCGCTCCCACGGATGGTCTATGGGGAGATAGCCGTACCGATGAAGACCAAATTGGGGCCTCTTATCCAGAATTGGAATGGGCCATGAAAATGGATGACCAAGGAAGAATCGCAGCTGATTTCTCTGGTAGGGAAAACGAAGTTTTTTCCATTTATAAAAAGCTCAATACCGCTAACAAACACAAGATGATTCCCATACCTATTTGTGAGATTCCAGAACAATTAAAGTGACCTTTTGACCCAGAAAACCCAATTTAAGACGAAAAAAACCATAGAAATACTATGGTTTTAAGAAAAAAATTACAGTTTTACGTCATCAAATTGTTATCTTGCCTGCCATACCATGTAGGTAAATAAGTCACTAACTAACCAAATAATTGGACTAAACTCAAACCAAATGATAAAAGTATTGATTGCCGACAATCACCCGATTGTTAGGCTTGGCATCAAACAAGTGCTTGAATCCAGCCAAGATATTGAAATCATTGCCGATGTTTCCACGACATCTGAATTATTTGAGACCCTCGCCAAGGTTACCCCAGATGTGGTGATGTTGGAAATGGACATTCCTGAAATCAACGGAATTGCCACCTTGAGGAAAATGAAGTTGGAGTTCCCTGACATTAAGACACTGATGTACAGTGGACAATCAGAAGATGTATATGCCCTTAGCACCATACGTGCCGGAGCATTTGGCTACCTGTCTAAAACAGCCGATTTGGATTACATTATCTCTGCAGTGAAAAAAGTAAGCGAAGGCAACATGTTCATCACCAATGAATTGGCCCAACGCCTTGCTTTTGATGAAGGCACACAAAAACCACGTAGGTTCTTTAGAAAGCTATCCTCCAGAGAGGTGGAAGTATTAAAGCTTTTGGCCAGTGGAAAACGTAACAAAGAGGTAGCCGAAGGGCTCAACCTAAATGAAAAAACAGTAAGCACCTATAAGGCCCGTTTAATGAAAAAGTTAAATGTGGACAACTTGGTGGATCTACTGCAACAAGCCAAAGCTTTAGAACTTTATTAAATAACCAACCCAAACAAACTAAAGCTGGTAAATCCTGGGCAAATGCCCAGGATTTTCTGTTTAGGATAATACCCTATTTAGTTTGGCATTCAACAACTTGTTCAATTGCAGGTAGTTCATGATTTCCTCTAAAACCTCACTATTGTCCCCATTGTTGCCCTCAGTATGTTGCTGCAGTTTTTGAATCCGGTTTTTGATTAGGTTGCATCGCAAGGTCAAAATGGTTTCGCCTACGAGCTGTGCCACTCCGGTTTGTTTTTCTTTCGGATAAATGTCCTTTCGTTCCCAATCGTGCAAGGTGTACTGTTCCTCTTCCATTAAAATGGATGATACCTCGGGAATGATGTCTTGGTCCAACCCTGCCAAAAAGGTGTTCACCGCAAAATCCTCATTCTCATTCAAACTTTCAATGAGTTTGTAGTAAATGGCCCTAAACTGCTCGTTGGTAAGTTCAATTTCATCTTCCTGAAGGTCCAAATAGACTTTTTCATACACTTTGGCTTCTATAATTTCAGGCTCCAGGACCAGTTCCCCTTCTTCGTTCTCTTTCAACACCAAGTCCTCAAACTCTTGCTTTTGGTTTCCATAGAGCAGTAGCATCTCAATAATCTTGCGTTCCAGTTCATATTGTACATCCACCTTTTCCTCCACGGGGTCATTTTTGACCACTTCAAAGGTTTTTTGTTCCTGCTTGAGCTTTTTATTGACATCGGCGGACTGTTTTTTATCAATCTGGGCCAGTGTATTATAGAGCACCGCTTCGGAAATCGCCATCATCTTGGCACACTCCTGAATGTAGATCTCTTTTTTGATACGGTCTGGTATCTTACTGATACTGTTCACAATATCCCTGACCGTATCGGCCCGTTTTATGGGGTCGTTGGCCGCTTCCTTGGTTAAAATAGAGGTCTTGAACTGGATAAAATCCTTGGCATTCTCGTGTAAGTAGAGCACCAAATCCTCATAGGTATTGTTCTTCGCAAAACTATCAGGGTCTTCACCGTCAGGAAAGGTACAGACCTTAACATCCATGCCCTGTTCCAAGATCAAGTCTATTCCACGGAGCGAGGCGCGCAAACCTGCCGCATCGCCATCAAAAAGTACGGTAATGTTCTTGGTAAGCCTATTGATCAACCGGATTTGCTCTGGAGTAAGGGCCGTTCCACTGGAGGATACCACATTTTCCACCCCACGTTGGTACATCTGGATGACATCGGTATAGCCTTCCACCAAAAAACAATTGTCTTCCTTGGCAATGGCCTGTTTGGCAAAGTATATCCCATAAAGCACCTTGCTCTTGTGATAAATCTCGCTTTCTGGCGAATTGAGGTACTTTGCCGCCTTTTTATCACTGGTAAGAATACGACCGCCAAATCCCAATACCCGACCACTCATGGAATGGATGGGAAACATTACCCTTCCCTTGAATCTATCGAACTTTTTGACTTCTCCGCCAGTCTGCTCCTTAACAATGGTGAGTCCAGTTTTTTCCAGAAACTCCAGTTGATATCCTTCTTCCAAGGCCGATTGGGTAAACGCTTCCCATTCGTCCAAACTATAGCCTAGCCCGAACTTCTTTATGGTCTCATCGGTAAAACCGCGCTCTTTAAAATAGCTGAGCCCTATGGCTTTTCCAGGTTCACTTTCCCAAAGGGTTTTGGTAAAATATTTTTGTGCGTATTCCGAGACCAGATACATGCTCTCCCGTTCATTGGCCTGTTCTTTTTGTTCATCGGTCTGCTCGGTCTCCTCTATTTCAATATTATATTTTTTGGCCAAGTACTTAATGGCTTCGGGGTAGGTAAAATGTTCGTGCTCCATGAGAAAGGCCACCACATTGCCCCCTTTGCCACTACTGAAATCTTTCCAAATCTGTTTTACGGGGCTCACCATAAAACTAGGGGTGCGTTCATCCGTAAAGGGGCTCAATCCCTTAAAATTGGATCCCGATTTCTTCAATTGCACAAAATCCCCGATCACTTCCTCTACCCGAGAAATTTCATATACCTGATCTATGGTGGTTTTTGAAATCAATGGAATACTCTTTTTGCAGCTGTTAAAGGTAGCTAAAAACAATTTTTCGATGAATTGCAATTAAAGATTTCGTATCTTATAGGTATTAGCATTGAATCACAAAAGTCAACTTTAGTATCAAAAAAATTATGAAGCGCTACAATTTCGACACCCTTTCCGAAGCAGTAAATACTTTGACCCAAGAAGGCTATAAAGAAAGTTTTGAGGCTGGTGACAACTACATCAATGCTCTTTATTCGAAAAAAGAATATGATCCCAGCCAATTAACCATCTTGGCATCGTATCGTTTTGAAGGCATGACCAACCCTAGCGACCAAGCCACGGTTTTTGCCATTAAGGCCAACGATGGTGTTTTGGGCACTCTGATCATGTCCAATAGCACAGAACACAATCAAAATGTAGATTTGATCCAGAAAATACCCTCCAGTAGACAATAAGCCCTATCCAAAGAACTGACCAAGAGCAGAGGGTTGGTACAATAACCATCCTGTTAAACTAAACCTACTTTTATGGGCTTCCAGTACGGCGTGGGGTACCTTGGCACTTTTAAACATTACACATCTGCCCGCAATGGGCTCCACTAAAAACGATTCATTGCCGTTTTCAAAAATTTCCAATTCACCCCCATCTCCTTTTTGCCAACCTTCATTGAGGTAGATCACCACGGAGATCATCCGGTTATTCCTATTTTCAAATTGATCTAAATGTTTATCGTAATGCCCCCCGGATGGGTAATGTGCCAAATGGAATTCGTACCCGGAAAGACTTAAAAAACAATAGCGGTTGAACATGTGAATTACCTCATCGATCAGGTTCCAAAGTTCCTGGACATTGGTATCTCTTTTTCTATCCAACCAATAGGTAAAATCGCCCCGAACATTATTGTCAACATGCTTGTCTATATCCGTACCAATGCCGGCTTCCTTAAAAACAGGAAGCTTATCAAGAAAAAAAGACCGGATTTCGGCATAGAGATCATCCCGAAGAAAATGATCTATAACTACATAATCCTTATCAGAGATATCATCCATCCAGGACAACCAATTCTCTACACTATGATAGGCTTTCAACTTTTTTCAAAATGTGTGCGAATGTAGAAAATATTTAAAAGCGGAAAATCAATTTGTTTGGTAAGGTATTTGATTTCTTTTCAGGTCATCCCCAGAAAACAGTTTATCATGAAAAATACGATTCCAATTCTCATATTCATACTAATCAACCAAAGTTTACAGGCCCAAAAGGTGTTCCAAACCGACGCCGAATACAAGGCAGATATAACAGTGGTCGAAGTTGACCAAGAATATAAAGCCGATCTTTTGGTTTATAAAGTGGATCGGGACTACAAAGCAAGTGGTAATGAAGGACATTGGTTTTTTACGGATAGGGAATACCAGGCCGACTTTACCATTTTCTTTGTGGAAAGGGAATATCAGGCAGGTATAAAGGTGTTCATTGTTGATTCGGATTATAAGGCAGGTTGGCGTGAAGAATCGTTAAAAAATGAAATTGACCTATTGATACAGGAGTAAAGCAAACACGGTATCTTTGCAACACAAAATGCATTGTATGATTCTTTTCTTCGGAACAAAACCTGGAAAAAAAGAGACCAAAATATTAAGGAATGTCGCTTGTCCACATTGTCAGCAAACAGGAACTCTTACAGCTGTTCAGCGGCCCAATAAAGCCCATGTATTTTGGATTCCTATTTTCACTCTCAATAATGTCCGCTATGCTGAATGCTCTCACTGCAAACGGGTTTACTACAAGGATGAGTTTACCCCTGAAATGGAACAAGCATTGATTTCTTCAAGATAGAGGCTCTTGGAAAATCGTGTAAAGCTTATTTTTATTGTTCTCGACTGCGCTCGAACTGACAACTGAATGAACTTGAATTTGAGCTTGAACTTGTCCTCTGATATGAACACTACTTTTTGCGATCCACCACGTAATTTACCATCAACGTCAAGGCCGATTTATAGTCAGAATCTGGATAATTATCCAATAAAGCGAGGGCTTCATCCTTAAACTCCAACATTTTTTCCACAGCATATTCCAAACCGCCCATTTCTTTTACATAGGCGATGACCTCTTTTACCCTTTTCTTGTCCTTGTTGTGTTTTTTGATGGAGTTGATGAGCCAACTTTTTTTCTCCTTATCGCTTTGATTAAGGGCATATATCAACGGAAGGGTCATTTTTTGCTCCTTGATGTCGATTCCCGTAGGTTTTCCAATCTTTTCGGCACCATAATCAAACAGGTCGTCTTTAATTTGAAACGCCATGCCACAAAGCTCCCCAAACTTCCGGAAGGTTTCCACCTCTTCGGAATCGGGGCGGACGGAACAGGCACCCATACTACAACAAGCAGCAATTAAAGTGGCAGTTTTTTGTCGGATGATATCGTAATAAACCTCTTCTGTAATATCCAAAAGTCGAGCTTTCTCAATTTGTAAAAGCTCCCCTTCACTCATATCCCGAACCGCATTGGAAATAATGTGCAACAAATCGTAATCCTTGTTTTCCAAGGCTACCAAAAGCCCTTTAGAAAACAGGAAATCACCCACCAAAACGGCAATTTTGTTCTTCCACAAGGCATTTATGGAAAAAAATCCGCGCCTTTTGTTGCTATCGTCCACCACATCATCATGGACCAAACTAGCCGTGTGGATCAACTCAATGATGGATGCACCACAATAGGTTCTTTCATTGACTTCACCATTGAGCAATTTAGCGGTAAGAAACACGAACATGGGCCGCATCTGCTTGCCCTTTCGGTTAACAATGTAATAGGTAATCCTATTGAACAA
>JAUICT010000092.1 GCA_030429325.1 Bacteroidia bacterium | reverse complement strand
CTTTAAGTGTAAATTGAAAGGAATGTCTCGTGTTTTTCGGTTATGGCTGATACGTAGGACCAAGGGAAATTTTTTACCTTTAATCGTGTTAGAGGCGCGTCTATCGAAGGTGACCTTAATTGTTGCCATAAAGAAAAGTGATTTTCAGATAAGTTTTTTCAGCGTGCTTTCAGCGTGCTTTCAGCGTGCTTTTTTTGGTTTTGAATGGTTCGAATCTAATTTAAAGATAATTAAAAACCCCATAAAATGGGCATTTCAAGCCATAAGAAATCAAATTAGACCAGAAAGAGACTGACTCATAATCAGGTGGTCCCTGGTTCGAGCCCAGGTGGGACCACGAACAAGGCCTTGACTTTAAATGAGTTAAGGCCTTGTTTTTTGTATACAACATCAATGTCTTTTTATCTTATTTACAACTTGTATTTGATTAGGATTATATCACTAACTTTGAATAATGAAAAAGGGAGCCAGCCGCAAAACCAACTCCCTTTCCGATGGTGGTTTTTTAAAGCCGTACTCTAATGAGAAGCCGCACACTTTAATTTTCCCATCTCAAACCTCCTAATGTTGGAGGAGCAATAATTAAATCATCGCCCAAAAATTATAGGGCTTTTTCATTTATACTACTATTGACTTTTTAAAGTAAACGGTTGATTTTAAATTATATATACCTTTTACTATACATCGTTTTGATTTATAATTCAAAATTAAATCAAATTAATTTAGTCTAATTCTAAATCATGTCTTTTGCTTAATTTTTTTCAAAGGGTCTTTTGCTCAATAGGCATGCTTTTCAATATAGTCGTACAAGTTGGAATGTTCAGGACCACGATAATGAAAAGCTTCGGCATATTCGCAATTAAATTGACTGCCCAATTCTTTGTCTGAAGGAGTTCCCCTCAATCGTTTGGAGTCAATATCCAGCACAAAATGTTTGATATAATTTCGATTGGCGGTTTCCGCATCATTTCCAAGAATATCCAGCTTCTTTCCCTCCTTGAGAAGACGCTCCCTTAATCTTGAACCATGCTCCCCAGCTGGGCCTTGTGTAATGTTCACCCTATTGGCGGCCACCTTGGTGTCTATATGATCGGAAATGTCCACAATCCGATTTACAAGTTGAGGTCCACGGGCAAAATAGTAGAGTTCCTTGACCAGATGCGGTTGGATTCCCGCATCCAAGTGTTCGGGATAGTCCCTTCCCCCTCCTGCCATCCACCTGGCGGCCTCAACAGCCCTGGCCGTAACATAATGGTCCGGGTTTTCTTCGTAGTGGCCCCAAGTGCTACTTGGCATTCTTGAAAACAAAGAAATTATAACAAACCTTTTCTAAGTCATGGGCTTTTAAACCTATGGTAGGAAGCTTGAATTCCAAGGGATGATTTCCTTTTTATATAGGGCATCCAATCCCATTTGGACGCATATGGCTGCCTTGGCCCCACTAATTACATTGGATTTTGGCATCGTATTGTCCACAATGCTTGTTCTAAAGTCGAGCAATGCCTGTTTGCTGGGATCCAAATGTTCCACCTCAATGGGAATGCCCTTGCTTTGATCCCATTTGACCGTGGCTCCTGAAACCCCATCAACCTCCCCAACTTCCCTAAAACTTTCTTTTTTCTCGGGAAAGAACCATGCTTTGGTATAACCAATGGTGATGGTGCCCTTGTCTCCCATGACCTTGATGAGATAATCGTCCTTGGAGTTGCTGGTGAGACAGGTATACTTGGCCCGGACTCCATTGGGGTAGGTATAGATCATATGCACATTGTCATAAGTTTCACGACCATCCTTCCAATAGTCTATACCTCCATCCCCCATAACCTTAACGGGTTCGGCATCCAGCAACCAGTTGGCAAAATCGAGCTGGTGGGAACACAATTCGGCCAATAACCCTCCGGAAAACTCTTGGTACATGCGCCAATTTATGGCTCTTTCGTACTCAGGGCTTGGCACGGGTCTTCGCCAATTACCATTTCGGTTCCATTGGCACTCAATGGCGGCAATTTTCCCAATTTTCCCGTTTTTTATCAAATCCACCACATGGGTATACAACCGGGAACTGTGGTATTGGTGGCCGGTTTGGAAAACCATTTTTGATTCGGATGCTTTTTTTACCACGTTTTGGATGGCAGTATATCCTTTTACCATGGTTTTTTCGCAATACACGTGTTTTCCGGCATCAAGTGCATCAATGGCAATATGGGCATGTTCACTCAAAGGGGTGGCGATCAAGACGGCATCAATAGCAGGATTGTCCAAAAGGGCCCTGTAATCGGAATATGGCTTTGCTTTTCCTTCAACTTTGGCCATACCAGTTTCCAGCCTAAAGGGCAACACATCGCAACATGCCGCCACTTCAAGACCTTGAATACTGTTGATGTGGGGAATAAGGCCTCCGCCCCTAGAGCCCGTTCCAATTACGCCAACACGGACCACATCTTTTTTTAGGGGATATAATGGCGTGGCACCAACCGCTGAAATTCCAGCTACGGCCACTCCGGTTTTCGTAACAAAATCTCTTCGTTTCATAGATTACAATTTAGGTTCCCATCCTTTTGCGTATTCCCGCTTCCAGCTTTTCTGCATAATGGCATTGTCATTGAGCACTTTTCCGGTTTTGGTGTCGACTTCCAAGGTATGCCCCGCATCTTGCGCCATATTGCCTAAATGGCAAAGCATGGTGGAAACGCTGGCATCATTGATATCAGAGTTCAAGGACTCATCTTTTCTGATGGCATTGAAAAAATTGGCCACATGGTCCACGTCCAAGCCTCCAATACCTTGGGTATTGGTGGTGGCACTTTGCGAACGCTCGTACTCAAGTTTTATGGGATTTCCTGCCAAATCGAACAACTTATAGAAATTTCTGTCGAGTTGGATGGTTCCTTTACTTCCATAAATGGTAATTCCCCTTCCGGGGCGTTCTGGCTTCATAATGCCTCGACTGTGTCCTGTCCAAGTGATAAACTTATCCCCAGGAAAGGTGTAGGTTACTTGTTGATTATCGACAAACTCCCAATCATCATCATAGGTATATTTTCCACCAAAAGAGGTTACGGTCGAGGGTAGATCCACTCCCAAGGCCCATCGGCAAATATCAATTTCATGGGTACCATTGTTGTGGATTTCACCTGTGCCCCAAGTCCTGAACCAATGCCAATTGTACGGATGTACATTGTCCCGGTAGTCTTCTTTTGGGGCTGGCCCCTGCCAAAGTCCCCAATCCAACGTATTGGGAACGCTTATTTTGTTTCCTTTTCCTATGGAACCCCTGTTGTTGGAATAATAGGCTTCTCCTTTGTATACCTCCCCGATGACCCCATTGCGTATATCGGTAATTGCTGATGCCGAAGTCTTGGCAGAGCGCTGCTGGTTGCCCATCTGTACTTTTTTGCCATACTTGTTCTGGGCGGCTACCAAAAGGTCGTTTTCGTAAGGATTGTGGCTACAGGGTTTTTCCACATATACGTGCTTTCCGGCCTGTAGGGCCATGATGGCCATAGGGGCATGCCAGTGTTCCGGCGTGGCAATGAACACGGCATCCACATCCTTGTCTTCCAATATTTTTCTGAAATCCTTTTCCACTTTGGGGATATAGCCAATGTTCTGCTCGCACCACGCATTGTGTTCCTCAATAATAGTGTCGTCCACATCGCAATTGTACAGAATCCTTGCATTGGCATCTTGGTGGATGGCAATGACATGGGCCTTGGCCCGACTACGCACTCCGATGACGGCAACTCCCAAGCGGTCATTCGCGCCAAGAATACTGGAAAATCCCATGTTGGGCATCAAAACTCCTGCGAAGGCCAAGCCTGTTGTGCCTGCTGTTGTTTTTTTGATAAAATTTCTTCTCGTTCCCATACTGTTATGTTTAGAGTTGTCTGATTTTTATATTTCTGAACGATACTCGATCTCCGTGGTCCTGCAGTAAAATGTTTCCTTTGTCTGCTTCCCCAAATTGAGGCCAGGTAACATATTTGCTTTCCGAGACCAATTTTCTGTAGGTATCGCTTTTGCGTTCGTATTCCAAAACTTTCATTCCGTTGAGCCAATGCTCCACATGGTTGTTATTGGATTTGATATGCGCCGTGTTCCACTCCCCAATGGGTTTCACATATTTGTTGGGATCGGCTTGGATCAGATCATACAGGGAGGCCAGGGTTCGGCTGCCTTCGTGGTTTCCAAGTTTGGCATCGGGATGGCGGGCATCGTCCAAAATTTGGAATTCCAATCCAATGGAGGAACCTTCACCCTTGTTCAAATCCGTGTTTACATAATATTTAATGCCGCTATTGGCCCCTTCGGTTATCTTGAATTCCAGCTTGAGCTCAAAATTGTCATATTGCTTCTCTGTGACAATGTCCCCGCCAGCTTCAGATTCACCTCCGCCTGTGGAAAGCACGGTCAACTCGCCGTTTTCAATGACCCATCCCTTCTCGGGAAAATGGTCCAATTTTGCCCCACGCCAACCATTCGTGGTCTCTCCGTCCCAAAGCATTTCCCAATTGCTCTTCTTGTCCTCGGCAATAAGTTGATTTTTGGTAATGATGGGCGGTATGGGCGATTCCGTTGCGTATTTTTCAGGGTTTTCGGTTACAATTCGGATGTTTTTCCATTGAATCTCCGTGCCTGCTTTTTGGTTTTCCCCAATACTGTGCACCTGAAGGGCAATAAAGCCCGTGGCAGTGGCATCATCAACAAGATGGGCTGCAGGAACCCCATTGATCCATGTTTTTAGGGTATCGCTTATGGCTTCAATACGATAGTGGTTCCATTCATTCTGTTTGAAAGCTTTTTGTGCAGCCTCGTTTTCGGTAAGAGGGTTCAACCACCCTCGTCGGCCTTCATCATAGATTCCTGCGCTCCAAGCTCGGTCCGAAGGATCAATCTCAATTTGATATCCATGGACACGTCCGTTCTGATACTCTGGAATGCTGTTACTGCGTATCTGGATGCCAGAGTTCATGGTAGAATCTACCAAGTATTCCAATTCCAGGATAAAATCACCATAAATACTATCCGTGGTGAGAAAGGTATTGGGTGTGTTGTGTTTTGTCTTGCCAACAATGGCGCCACCCTCCACCGAATACTCGGCAGTTCCTCCCTTTACGGTCCACCCATCGAGGTTTTCTCCATCAAACAGGGGTACCCAAGGGGTATCATCCTTGGGCTTTTGGTCGCAACTGGCCATTAGGGCCAAAATCAACAGTGCACTGATCCTACTCAGGATTTTTTGGGTATTCTTCACTTTTCTAGAGTTTAAATGATTCATTTTCTTCTTTTTTATACATCGAATAGGCTAGGCAACCACAAGGTCAGTTGAGATACATAGGTAATCAACAACAATGCGGCGATCATGGCCAAAAACAAGGGTAAAAGGGGCTTTATGACTTTTTGTATCGAGGTTTTGGCCACGCCCACGCCCACAAAGAGCACAGAACCTACGGGAGGCGTGCACAGACCAATACATAGATTGAATATCATGATGATACCAAAATGGATGGGGTCAATGCCCAATTTGGTGACAACTGGTAAAAAGATAGGGGTAAAAATGAGCACCGCCGGGGTAATGTCCATAAAGATGCCCACAAACAATAAAATGGCATTGATGATTAGGAGGACCACCACCACATTATCACTGATTCCCAATAGCACATCGCTGGTGGCCTGGGGGATATTTTCATAGGAAATGGCCCATGACATGCCAATGGAAGCCGCTATCAACAACAACACCATAGCTGTGGTCATGGAAGAATCCAATAAAATATTGGGTAGGTTTTTAAAGGAGATTTCCTTGTAAACAAACCCTAGAATCAAAGAGTAGAGCACCGCAATGGCTGATGCTTCCGTAGCGGTGAATATGCCTGCCACAATACCGCCGATAACGATGACTAATAACAACAGACTTGGGAAAGCGTCCACAAAGGTCTTTACGATGGCTAGAATGCTAGAATCGCCTTTTTTGGCGTGTCCGGTATATCCTTTCTTTTTGGCCCATATCATGGCCACGATCATCAAAAACACTCCGGCGAGAATGCCGGGGATATAGCCTGCCAAAAACAAGGCGGCAATGGAAACGCCCCCACTGGCCAGGGAATACACAATCAGGATATTGCTAGGGGGGATGATCAGGCCCGTAGTGGCCGAAGTGATGTTCACCGCGGCACCAAATTCCTTGGAGTAGCCCTCTTTTTCCATCTCGGGACCCAAAATACTGCCCATGGCAGAGGCTGATGCCATGGCCGAACCTGCTATGGCTCCCATAAGCATGGCGGCGGTTATGTTGATCAAGGCAAGTCCGCCAGGAAGCGCACCCACCAAGGTCTTGGCAAAAGCAATCAAACGATGGGCCATGCCCCCCTTGTTCATCAAGTTTCCGGCAAGGATAAAGAAAGGAATGGCCAAAAGCGCAAAACTATCCAAGCCCACGCCCATGCGTTGGGCCAAGGTGGTGGTTGCCGGTAAAAAAGGAATACTGACCAACATGGTCAATAAAGCGGAAATGGAAATGCTCCAAGCCACAGGAACGCCTATGGCCAAAAGACCAATAAAGCTAATCAGCAACACCAAGACGGGGAAATATTCCATTATTCGCTTTGATTTAAAATGTCCGTAATTTTATAGTAGACGATGAGTAGTCCGCTTATGGGGATGACCAAATACACATAGGCCAATGGTATTTGAAGGGCGGGCGACAACTGTTCCAACACAAAAGTGATGTACACCAAACGAATACCTCCAATGACCATAACCGATAACGCAAACAGGATTACTGCAACCTTAACTGCAGTCGACAGTCTTTTTTGTGTGGCTTTATTGAACTTTTGAGGTAGTACGTCAATGGCGACATGCATATCTTTCCCAGCCACATAGGCGGCTCCCAATATTCCGGCCCAGATCATGAGGTATCGGGCCAATTCATCCGTAAACGAGCTTGGGGTTCCCATCACAAAACGGGTAAAAACTTGCCAAAGCACATTGAGGACCATGGCAGACATGATGATGATCAATGCACCACTCAATACGTTATCTATGGTTTTCTTGGCATTCATGGTCATTCAACGGCTTTTATTTGCTGTATTAATTTAGACAGTGTCTCGTCTGCTTCATACTTTTCATACACCCTTTCCGTCATTCTTGAAAAAAGGGACTTATCCGGTCTGAAGATTTTTACCCCTGCCTTTTGAACAGCTTCCAAGGCTTCTGCTTCTGCCTTGGCCCATAAATCTCGTTGATATGCCACGGATGCATCTACCGCTTCTTGGAGCCAACCCTGTTCCTCTTCCGAAAGCTTGTCCCAGAAGTGGGTGGCCACCAAAATGATATCTGGGGAG
>JAUICT010000582.1 GCA_030429325.1 Bacteroidia bacterium | reverse complement strand
CTGCTTTACAGTTTCCCTTAATTTGGAAACAGCTTCCCTACGGTCTTCAGGTACTTTACTGATATATTCATCCGGTGTCTGGGCATCTATGGTCATGAGAAGTTTATTTTCGTTGTAGGATCAATGCCGAAAGTAGGGAAATGATAAATCCAATCACAAAGACCGTCATGGCCATGAGTGCAAAGGACATCAATGGATTGGAAAACAATTCCCGTTGAGCTTCAAGCTCCATCAGTTTTTGTTCAACAAGGTCAGGGGGAAGGGATGCTTTTAAGCCGTCGGCGCTACGGTCATAGTATTCCGTCATAAAATCAGGGTTGAGCACTTCGGTGTAGATGACATCCAAAATACCAAAGGCCACAGCGGTAATTAAACTGATGAATACCCCAATCAGTAGGGCGGTTTTAAAACGTACTCTCCCTTCATTCTCTTTATCCCGATAATATTTAATGCCCAAAAACACAAATCCCAATGATAAAATCATGGATGCATAACCTAGGACTTCTTGGGTGGAATATGGGAGATCGCCAAAGACAAACCAACTCACCAAAAAAAGGATACAAATGGCAAAGGCTCCATACAAACCGAATTTCAAGACTGTTCTCTTCATGATTTTTTAGTTATATAATTGACCCAAAAGTAGTTGTGCCGAGGGAATCGAAGCTCATACTAAAGTACCAAAACCATGGAACTTTAGAGTAAAAAAGGTCTTATACGGATAAAATCTGAAGGTCTATAGCTCTTTGGATGGCTTGGGTGCGACGTTTGGCATCCAGTTTTACCAGCAGGTTGGAGACATGGGTTTTAATGGTACTTTCCGAAACAAAAAGAGTGTGTGCAATTTCCTTATTGGACAGCCCTTTGGAAATCTCTACCAACACTTCGTATTCTCGTTTACTGATGCCCAGCTGTTCAATTTTTTTTACGTCAACGGCAGGAGATTCGGATTTCTTTTTCTGAAGAGCTTTTTTATTGATATAAATGCCAATAAAGAAAAATACAAGGGCAATTACCGCAATACCAATCTCCATGGAAATGTCGCCGGAGAAATAGGCGTATTTGCCCAATTTGAAAAGAAAGAGCAGGGCAATGATCAATG
Organism: Bacteroidia bacterium; assembly: GCA_030429325.1. Taxonomy (GTDB): domain Bacteria; phylum Bacteroidota; class Bacteroidia; order Flavobacteriales; family Flavobacteriaceae; genus Flagellimonas. Next base: position 456 of record JAUICT010000582.1, on the reverse strand, counting down.
CCGAAAAAACAAAAATGGTTTTTTTCACCCTGTTAAATTAGCAAAATCTTGCTTTCACCTTGTCCACAATGGTCTGGGCCAACTTTTCCTTGCTTTCTACGGTCCATCCGGCCACATGGGGAGTCAGTAACACGTTTTTGGCCTTTCTAAGATATTTGAAGGCCTTGGGTTTTTGGATGAACATGTTCTCAAAGGATTTCTTTTCATATTCCAACACATCCAATCCGGCACCCAATACTTTTCCTGATTTTAACGCTTCCACCAAATCTTTGGTGATTACACATTTTCCCCGGGCCGTGTTCAATAACCAAATAGATTTGTGGAATCCATTTATAAACTCTGAATTGACCATGCCCACAGTAAGTTCGGTCTGGGGTACATGAAGGCTTACCACATCCGATTTTTGTTGAAACTCCATAATCCCGACTTGGCGGGCATTTTCATCGCCAACGCCTC
>JAUICT010000091.1 GCA_030429325.1 Bacteroidia bacterium | reverse complement strand
TTATTTCTGTTCCTCGGGACCTGGGGGGCAGTCGGTGAACACAACCTATTCTGCGGTTCGGTTAACGCACATCCCCACGGGGTTGGTGGCGCAGTGTCAGGATGAGAAATCCCAGCACAAGAACAAAGATAAGGCGTTTAAAGTGCTTCGATCTAGATTGTACGATATGGAGCTGGCCAAAAAACAGGCTGAAGATGCGGCCAAACGGAATTCCCAGGTGAGCAGCGGTGACCGCTCGGCCAAAATTAGGACCTACAACTATCCCCAAGGCAGGGTAACAGACCACAGAATCGGTCTTACGCTGTACGACCTCCAGAACATTATCAATGGGGATATCCAAAAGATTATCGATGAGTTGATGTTGGTGGAAAACACCGAGAAATTAAAAGAAGCTTCAGAAATTTTTTAACCGTTAGCAGTCGGTCCAGAACACCTATCCATGAAAATAGAGCACTTAATTTCACAGATCCATCAAAAAAAATCCTTTCTGTGTGTTGGTTTGGATACCGATCTTGAGAAAATCCCTCAACACCTGCTCAAAGAGGAGGATCCCATTTTCGCATTCAATAAGGCAGTCATAGATGCTACCCATGAATACTGTGTGGCCTACAAGCCCAACATTGCATTCTATGAAGCTTATGGTATCCAAGGTTGGAAATCTTTGGAAAGGACCATAGACTATTTGAATAAAAACCACCCTGAAATTTTTACCATTGCCGATGCCAAACGGGGAGATATAGGAAATACATCGACCCGATATGCCAAGGCTTTTTTTGAAACCTTGAATTTTGATTCCGTTACCATTGCACCATATATGGGCCGTGATTCCGTGGAGCCATTTATGGATTTCGAGAATAAGCACGTCATATTGTTGGCATTGACATCCAATCAAGGGGCTTTTGATTTTCAGACCAAGAAAATTGGGGATGAAGAACTGTACAAAGAAGTTTTACGGACATCTAAAACCTATGAAAATTCAGAAAGGTTGATGTATGTGGTGGGGGCTACAAAAGCCACCTATCTAGAGGAAATTAGAAAAATAGTACCCGAAAGTTTTTTGTTGGTGCCCGGAGTAGGGGCGCAAGGAGGAAGCTTACAGGAAGTCTGCCAATACGGAATGACCCAAGATGTTGGGCTATTGGTCAACTCTTCCCGGGGAATTCTGTATGCCTCCCAGGGGATGGATTTCGCAGATGCTGCTGCGGACAAAGCTAAAGCCATTCAAATGGGAATGGCCATTGAATTGGAAAAACTGCTTCAAAAGTCTTAGCTCAAAGCTTCCAATATCTTTTTGATGCCTTGGGCCTTTCTTTTGAAAAATTCACCCAAATGAGTATCCATGGATGATACATTGGCTGCTTTTTCAAGAAAGTTGTTGTATCTGAACTCCAAAATGGAGATTGCCTGATTTCCGCTAGTGATCGGGGTCACAGTCCCGACTCTACAATACTGATTGTTCATATCACAAGATTTGTTATAACAAAGATACGTCCAAAACAGCTCTGTGGATTATAGGATATGGGGGTATACGTCTATAAATCAGGTACTTTATCTAAAATTTAACATTGAGGCGTGTTTTGTTGACGTCCCTTTACATTTTTTAAGGAATTAATTAACGTACCTTTAGGAGAGTCGTTTCATTGTTCCAGCGAAACTAAAATCTAGCAGTATGAAAAAATGATATTGCTTTTGGGGGGGCAACAAAAAAACCGGTGCATGCACCGGTTTTAAAACTAACTAACTCAAAAAAATGCTAACTCAGATAATTCAAACTTGTTACAAAATTCTAGTATAACCGTTGGACGAAGGTTAATTTAACTTTAGGATTTTGTTATAAATATCTCATTTTATTGAGTTTATAACGATGATTTTTTCTTCTTATTGTGTAATTCGAAAAAAATTATGATTAATCTTGCAAAGCAAACACCTTTTTTAACAAATCTGTTGTTCTAGAGGAAATTTTTGTCCGAATTTCCTTCTCTTCCACGGCGATCATGGTATATACTCCAGACAAGGCTTGGGTGGTAGTGTAGTCGGTTAAATCTGGGTTTACGTTGTTGGTAAGCGGCAAATTGTTGTACTTGGTAATGATGTTGCTCCAAATCTGGTCGGCCCCCACTTTTTGAAATGAATTTTTGATAATAGGGTTGAATTTTTGGTACAACTTGTTCTTGGTGGAACCTTCTAGATACTGTGTGGCAGCATTGTCATTTCCCAATAAAATCTGTCTGGCATCATTAAAGGTGATTCCCTTAACGGCCTCCACAAAAATGGGGGTTGCTTCGCCAACGGCATCCTCGGCTGCCCGGTTGATGATTCGCAGGCCTTCATCGGCCAGATTGCCAAGACCCACATCGCGAAGGGTTTTATCTACCTTCTGAAGCTCTTGGGGCAAGAGGATTTTTACCAGTTCATTCTTAAAAAAGCCATTCTCAAGGGCCAACTTGTCCACTTGTTTTTCAATGCCCATATTCAGGGCTTCCCTAAGACCTTGGGCAATTTCTGCATTTCCAATTCCTGTGGTTCCTTGGGGCAATTGGTTTACTACCTGTTGTAGTTCGGTGCATCCTACAAACTGAAATAGGAGAATGCATAGCAGTGTTCGTTTCATGGTATTTTTTTTATAGTTATGGGTTGAAAATACGCCTAAACCATAAGAAAATAGTCTTTATTTATGAATTTTCGAGGAAAATCAAGGCTTTGCGAGGCTCCTATAACCATTAAAGGTGATAATCATTGTATAAAAAAAGTAAAGGAGGCCATAGGCCTCCCTTACTAAAGCAAACTAACTCAAACAATTGAACCCTAGTCCCATCCAAAAACCTGTTCCAAATTGGGGTTCAGGGTAACTTCTGTGGCTGGAATGGGTCTATAATAATCTTTGGGCTCTGTGAAAGTGCCCCTTTCTGGTGTGGCTATCACATAACCGCTTGAACCGTTGGTAAGATATACGTCCACATCTTCACCAATAGTACCGGCCCTATAATAGATCAAGGTAACACCCAAGCTGTTGGTCTCCCGATCTTCAGGATTGGGAACTACATCGGAAGCGCCAAGAAGAACGATGTCTTCAATGCCATCACCCGTAAGGTCGTATTTGCCCAAACCTGGAAAGTATAAACCGCGAGGTTCCTTTTCCATCAGTTTTCCGGCTTTCCATCGGTTCAGGTCTTCCAACCGCCTTCCTTCCAAGGCAAGTTCCACCCTTCTTTCCCTTCGTATTTCCAAAAGAACAGGGTTGCTTACATTGGGGTATCTGGCAGCTTGAACAGGGTCTGAAGCTACGGACATGGTAAGAGTGGGCATGCCCACTCTGCTGCGCAATTCGTTTATAGTGGCATCCAAAATGCTTTGTGAAACGGAGCCCAATTCCGCCTGTGCTTCGGCATGGGTCAGTAGTACTTCGGCATAACGGAATACGGGGACATCCACATCATTTCTAAAATCTTGATCCAAACTATTGGTGAAACCTTTGATTTGGTGATATCCCGTAAAGTTTTTGTTCAATTGTTGAACATAGTTGGCCGCACCGGAGGAATAGTTGGTCACATAAATAAGCTCCCACCCTGGAAAAGCATAGGTCTGACTTAATCTGGGGTCCCGATTGGTAAACTCTTCCACAAATGTCAAGGTTTCATAATTGGGCTGATCGCTCAAAAAGCTGCCGTCTGCCATCAAATAACTTTCCACAAGGTCGCGTGCAGGCGACATTTCATAATTACCGAAAACCCCTGATCCAGCACCACTATTCTTTACATTGGCCACATTGATATTGGTGAAAATAACTTCAGGATTTGAGGTAAGGTCCTCACTCGAAAACAGGGTGTAGTAATCGGAGTTGGGGTTTCCCGTGTTGTAAATGGAGAAATTACCATTATCCATAATTTGCTTTGAAAAGTTGGAGGCCATTTGCAAATAGGTATTGGCAGTCCCGGCCAAATTCAATTCGTCATGATATTTTCTGTAAGTTCCTTCATAAAGGGCATTTCTACTGGCATAGGCTAGAACCAGCCATTTGTTCACAGCACCTTCGGGTTGATCTTCCAAGACATGGTCTATGGCAAACTGATAGTCCTCAAAGATTTTTTCAATGACAAATTCACGGGAGTCACTGGCTTTGTACAAATCCTCGGAATCGGTGGTCAATACCGTATCATACCATGGCACATTGGAATAGCGCTTTATTTTTCCCATGTAAAACTGGGCCCTGAAAAATCGAGCTACACCATCGTAGTGGTTTCTAATCTCCTCGGAAACATCTGCTTTGGGGGAATTCTCAAGGAATAGATTGACATTCCGGAGATAATCCCAATCCCAACCCGAAGTGATGGTGTTGGAGTTGGCCTCCGTGGTCATAATGGTCTTGATTTCGCGATTTCCCGTGGTAGCGGAATTGTCGGTGGCTTCATCAGCGTAGTACATTCCAAATCCTGGAAAACTGTACAGGCCGTTTATATAGATGGACAAGTCTTCTTCAGTGTTGAAGAAATTGTCGGTAACGATCTCGGTTTCGGGCAAGCGCTCCAAAAAATCGTCATTACAGGATGATACCAAGGCCAGTACCATCAGAATACTTATGTTGAATACCTTTTTCATGATGAAGGTTTAACGTGTTCGTGTTGTTTGATTAAAAATTGACATTGACTCCAAAAGAATATTTTCTCTGGTAAGGATACTGGTATCCACTGGTCTCTCCCCTTGGGGCACTATAGGCAGGGTTGATACGTTCGTTGATATCGGAAACTGCTTCAGGATCGAAGAAATCGGCAATTTGGGACCATTCAAACAAATTGTCGCCACTAAAGTACAGACGTACCGAAGAGATGCCCATGTTCTTGGTAAACTTGTTCGGGATGGTATACCCGAAGGTGATGTTCTTCAGCCTCAAGTAGGAGCCGTCCAATAAGTAAGCGGTCTGGGGAATGGCCAAACCTTGGGCTTGATCTAAACGCTCTCCCAAATTCCTGTCCGCTAACCAAGCTTGGAGCACAGGGTATCGGGCATCGGTATTGGCGTTGGCCAACCCAGCATTGATGTAGGATTGGGAGTGGTTGGCAACACGGTCTGCACTGTCATCAGAAGCCCTATAAAAATCCTGTAGGTGTTCGTAACCGCCAGAGTAGGGCTGTTGGTAGAAGCCCCAGTACAGATAATCCCTTGGGTAGTAGTCACGTTTGGCCACACCCTGAAGGAAAACACCAAGATCAAAATTGTTCCAGTCAAAGTTGAGGTTAAGCCCGAAACGGTATCTGGGCAACATATTTCCAATGACTTTCATATCCTTGGGGTCATCGGCAGACAATCCTTTTTCAATTTTCTGGTTGCCATCCAAGTCTACATATTTGGGCCATCCCTCCACAATTTCGAGAGCGCCCCACGGAATGATGCTGGTTTCATCCAATGCATCGATTTCCTCTTGAGATCTAAAAAAGCCGTCGGAGGTAAGCCCCCAAATTTCGCCAATTTCCATGCCTTCGTAATACTGAAGAAGACTTCGGTTGGGGTTGTCAAACCGAGTAATGGTGGATTTACTATCACTCAAATTAAATTTGGCACTGAATCGTAATGGGTTGTTAGGGTTTCCGAAGTTGTTCTGATAGCTCAAGGACAATTCCCAGCCTTCGGTACGTAGGTCTCCTGCATTTTCTTTAGGCTCACTGGCACCCAAAACGGCAGGAAGGTCCTTGCCCAACGTGAGCATTCCTTTGGTATCCCGGACGAAGTAATCAAAAGAAGCATTGAATTTATTGTTGAACATGCCTAGGTCAACACCAACGTTCTTGGAAACCACTTCTTCCCAAGTATAGTTGTTGGAAACAATGCCGGGTGCAGTAATTTTTAAAGGCAGTTCGCCGTCGATGATATAATCGGACAAGTCCGATCCCATGGAAGGAATGTAGTCAAAGGAACCATCGTTCAATTTATCATATCCTACATCCTGGTTTCCAAGGGAACCATAGGATGCCCTGAACTTAAGTAGGTTCAAGGTTGGGTATAGGGACTTCATAAAGTTTTCATTGGCAACGTTCCAAGCAAGGGAAACAGATGGGAAGAACCCAAAACGTTTGTCTTTTGGGAACCTTGAGGAACCATCATACCTTCCATTGAGTTCCAAAATATAGCGATCTTTATAGATGTAATTGGCCCTGTAGAACAACCCGCGGAGTGCCCATGATCGTATGTATTGGTTGCCGAACAATGTGCCTGTTGCCAATTCAAGGGTCGGGAGGGAAGAGGAAATGACTGCATCCCGGTTAAGGGTCACGTAATCATATCGGGATTCTTCTTGGTTGTAACCGCCCAACAGAGTCAAGGCATGATCACCAAAAGTTTTGTTGAAGGTTCCGTAGATGTTTAATACCTGATATTGCTCATCGGAGAATCGCTTCCATACTTCGTTTATTCCTTCTTCACGAACATCGTCCGGACCGTATCCTATTTGAAACTTGGCATAATTGGCATCATAATTATAATGCTCTTTGCGAAGGGTATACTCGGCATTCACTTTTAGAATGTCCTTGATCAACCAAGCCTGGGTGTCAAAAGTAGTCTGAAAGGTGTTGGTTTTTCCAGTTTCATTACCACCATCCGTCAAACGGGCGCCCATCCACCCAACATCAGTATTGGCCCAACTGCCATCGGGGTTTTTGTCCCAATCCGTAGGGGCAAAGTTGTACAGGGTCTGAATGTTGAAATAGGAGGGGTTTTTCCGCTTTGAAATTAGATAGGAAGTATTGTTGCCCAAACTTAACCAATCGTTCAGTTGCACGTTGATCCTACTTCGGAGCCCTGTTCTGCTAAAATAGTCATCGGCAATCTTTAAGGAGCCATTGTGTTTGTTGTGGGATGCGGAAAGGTAATAGCTCACCTTTTCCGATCCACCGGTAAAGCTCAAGTTATGATTTTGCGAATAGGTGTTGTTGGACAAGAAATAATTGGTCCAGTTCTCATTACCCATATATTCCCAAAGCCCGGGGTTGTTGATACTTTCCCTGACACCAACAGTACTAAGTGGATTATCACTACGTTCCCTTGCCCAAGCCAGTCTTTCAGCTGAGGTTCCCACGCCCGTCCATGGCGTATTGTCCTCGGACAAACGTTGCAATGCCAGATAGATGTAGGGATCGGTGGTTTTCTCGGGTACAACGGTCGGGGAGCCCAAGGTAACGTAGGTATTGTATCGAATGGATGTTTTTTCTTTACTCCCGGTCTTGGTGGTGATCAAAAGTACCCCAAAGGCAGCTCTTGCTCCATAAATTGCCGCGGAAGAGGCATCTTTTAATACCGAAATACTTTCAATGTCTTCAGGGGCGATCAAATTCAAAAGTGATACATCCGAAGGGACGCCATCAATGATTACTAAGGGA
>JAUICT010000581.1 GCA_030429325.1 Bacteroidia bacterium | reverse complement strand
CTTGGCAGGGATGTCTGGTAACCTATGTGCCGAATCGCACATGAGGGAACTTGTGGAGAACGGTTTTGAGGTTGCCGTGGTGGGCGATGCCACTGCTTCGGCCAAACTCCCCGGACTGGATGGCGACCAAGCTGCCCAGACCAACTACAAAATGATCAGTAGCAAGGTATACACCACCCAAGAATTGGTAAGCGAGCTGAAAATGCACAAGAAATAAACGCTGTGTTTAGTGTGATGGTGAGGTTGAAGTGCAAGGGGCCGGACTTAAGTCTGGCCCTTTGTTTTTGTTGATAAAGACCATTTCGGGAAAAACGTCCAAGCACAAGTGAAATTTGAGTGTGTCAGTTCGAGCTGTCATCCTGAGCGCAGTCGAAGGAGCTGTCGAGAACGTAAAACATGGTGATGATCAATCAGGTTTCGACTGCGCTCAACCTGACAATTAATATGCTTTTTGGACAATATCCCCTTTGTTTTTGTTGATAAAGACCTTTTCGGGAAAAATGTCCAAGCACAAGTGAAGTTTGTCCATTTTATTCCACGACCTCGAGCCGCAACTTTGTACCATCAATAATTCATACACAAAAAAAAAGATTATGACACGTTTACAAGCATTAGATCCAAAAGAGACCACCGGACGGTCCAAAGAACTTTTTGATGGCATCGAGAGCAAATTGGGCATGGTTCCCAACATGATGCGCACCATGGGGAATTCCCCTGCCGTTTTGGAAGGGTACCTGAACTTTAGCGACGCCCTTGGCAAAGGAAGCCTAGGCGGAAAATTGGGAGAGCTTATTGCCTTGGCGGTAGCGGAATCCAACACCTGTAACTACTGTTTGTCCGCACACTCCTTTATCGGGGAAAAATTGGTGGGCATAGACACTACCACCTTGGAAATGGCCCGCGAAGGAAAGAACAAAGATCCCAAGATCGCCGCTGCACTATTTTTTGCCCAAACCTTGGTGGAAAAGCGCGGTAGGGTAAGCACCGATGATGTGGCTGCGGTTAAAGCTGCCGGATATACCGATGGTGCCGTGGGAGAGATCGTGGCACATGTGGCCCTGAATGTACTTACCAACTATTTCAACAACACTGCCGACACGGATATCGATTTTCCAGTAGTGGAGGCACAAACTGTTTAATCACGCAATACAAATAAAAACAAGAATCATGAAAACAATTAAAAATGTAATTCTATTGGGATTGGCCCTTGTATGGGGAGTACTTGCCCAAGCACAGATTGATCCCGTAAACAAAGACGGAGTAGCCATTGGTGGATACGATGTGGTATCCTATTTCTCTGGAAAGGCCAAAAAAGGAACCAAGGCACATGCGGCCAAGCACGATGGGGTAACCTATTATTTTGCCAGTAAGGCCAATAAGAATGCCTTTGCCAAATCGCCCAGCAATTATTTGCCCCAGTTTGATGGGTACTGTGCATGGGGTGTTGGCGCCAAGGAAGCCAAGTTTCCCATAAACCCGGAGACCTATGACATTGTTGATGGAAAACTCTACCTGTTTTACAACGGAGATTTTAACGGAGAGCCTTTCAACGCCTTACCCGATTG
>JAUICT010000580.1 GCA_030429325.1 Bacteroidia bacterium | reverse complement strand
TGGCGAAGAGGTATTGCTGGATCATGGGTATCTTCCTGAGGCCATTATGGCAAGCGGAACTTTTCCCTCCTTGTTTGAACCTTCGGAAATAGATGGGGATATTTTGATAGATGGTGGCGTGGTGAACAACTATCCGATTGATAAAATAAAGGCCCTTGGGGCCGATGTGGTCATTGGGGTCGATGTTCAGCACAATCTATCCACACGGGAATCCTTGTCGTCCGCTACCGAAATATTGCTCCAGATCAACAATTATAGAACGGTGAATGATATGAAAAAGAAATCCGAGGAAACGGATATCTACATTAGACCGGATATTGATGAGTTTTCAGTCATTGATTTTGGACGGAGCAAGGAAATCGTGGCCAGTGGAGAAGCAGCGGCAAAGACAAAGATGGACGATTTGCAGCTTTTGGCACAAGCCCAAAACAATATACCTACAGAAAATAAGAGAATCCAACCAATGGACAGTCTTATGGTAAACCGATTGATTATAAGGGGAAACGACAGATATACGCGAGGATATATTAAAGGGAAGCTCCGGTTCAATCTGGCCGAAAAAATAGCTTTTGACCAATTAAAACAAGGCATAAACAACCTTTCGGCAACCGGCAACTTTAAAGCCATCCGATATGAACTGGTCTCCAATGGGCTTGGCACGGACCTAATCCTTAAGTTGAAGGAAAACCCTACCAAGATGTTTCTAAAACTGTCCGCCCATTACGATGACCTCTACAAAAGTGCGGCACTGATCAATCTCACCAAAAAGAATTTCTTGATGAGGGATGATGTGGCCTCCTTTGATTTTATTCTGGGAGATCATATCCGATACAATATGCAGTATTATTTGGACAAAGGATATTATTGGAGTTTTGGGATCAACTCCAAGTTCACCGATTTTGATGAGGATATCAACTTTGCGTTGATTCGTTCAAATTTTGATGTCCCCGATGTCTCGAACATTCGTGAAATTAGTCTGGATGTTACAGATTTGACCAACCAAATCTATCTTCAGACGGTGTTGCGTGAAGAATTTGCCGGGACACTGGGCTTGGAGCATCGTTTTTTGCGTTATAGTACCCGTACCTTGAATCAGCTGGATCCAGATGCCCCAGATGACATGGTGGAATCTTCAGAGAGGACCTTTTTTGAAAACTCAAACTATTTCAGCACATTCGGGAAAATAACCTTGGATACGTATGACGATAAGTACTTTCCAACCAAGGGACTTTTGTTTGATAGTGATTTCCATTTTTATTTATTCTCTTCTGATTTCAACAATAATTTTGAGGAATTTTCAGTGGGAAAGGCCCGATTGGGAACCGTAATCCCGCTGGCCCATAACCTGAGCTTTAACGTTGAGGCCGAAGGAGGATTGAAATTTGGGACCTCGGCCGTTACATCCTTTGACTTTGTACTGGGCGGCTTTGGAAATGATTTTGTGAATAATTTCATTCCCTTTTTTGGGTATGATTTCCTCAGTGTAATCGGGAATAGCTTTGTAAAGGCATATGGGAGGTTGGATTACCGGTTTGCACCGAAAAACCACCTTCTTTTTTCCGCAAAT
>JAUICT010000090.1 GCA_030429325.1 Bacteroidia bacterium | reverse complement strand
GAGGTACTTCCAGTCCAATAACCGTCATCCCGACACGTTTGCAGGGAACTGACGCTTCAATGGCTTTACCTACTTTCCTTGAAAAGGCCATAAGTTTTATGTAGGCCTCCCCATCAAGGTCCAGCAGTTTATCCACCTCTTTCTTGGGCACACATAGCGTATGCCCCTTAGCATTTGGATTTATGTCCAAAAAGGCAAAATTATCGGCATCTTCTGCTATTTTGTAGCATGGGATGTCTCCATTGATGATTTTGGTGAAAATACTGGCCATGGTGATTTGGTTAAAAAAAATCCCGTCTCTCGACGGGATTAAATATAGTTATTTTAGGTTTTTTTATTCCCTTGTAATTTCCAAAACCTCCAACTTTAACGTTCCGTTGGGCACTTTGATCTCTGCCACATCGCCGACAGATTTTCCCAGTAATCCTTTTCCAATGGGTGAGGTAACGGATATTTTGCCCGATTTTAGGTCTGCCTCGCTTTCTGCCACCAAAGTATATTTCATTTCCATGCCATTGGCCTGGTTTTTCAGTTTTACTGTGGAAAGCACCAATATTTTTGAGGTATCCAATTGCGATTCGTCTATCAACCTAGCATTGGCCAAGGTTTCTTCCATTTTGGAAATCTTCATTTCCAAGAGGCCTTGAGCTTCTTTGGCAGCATCATATTCGGCATTTTCGGACAAATCTCCTTTGTCCCTAGCTTCGGCAATGGCCTGCGATGCCTTGGGGCGTTCTACATCTTTCAAGTGATTCAACTCATCCCTTAACTTTTTTAATCCCTCCGCTGTGTAATAAGATACTTTACTCATATCGTCACGTTTTTATGCAAAAGAACATCGAAGAAAATAAAAAAATTTCCCCAATGGTCTTTCTCTACAAATACAAAAAATCCTCAACGATACCCATGCCCCTGCATGGTTTTTTTGCGAGGATTTAACGCAAATATAGGTAATTTTTGTTCAACTTTGCAGCAGTAACGTTTTGAAATTCAAACTATGAGACGCTTTTTGGGCTGTATCCTTCTTATCTTTCTAATTTCTTGTAGCTCAGACAGTACCAACCGAAATCCATACCTTCAAGAAGTTAATTTTAGGTTTGATCTAAACCTTAACCTACCTCTTTATAATGGCCTCAACAACATTGGCAATCCTGTCTATGTTGGCAACGATGGTGTAGGTACCCGAGGTGTCTTTGTAATGCGTGCCGGATTGAGTGGCGCCCAATTTGTGGCGTGGGAAGCCAGTTGTCCCAACCATGCGCCCAATACCTGTTCCACCATGGTCATAGATGGACAGAATGTAGTCTGTGATTGTGAGGGATACACCTATAATCTGTTTACGGGGCAGCAGTTAGATAGACCTGATGACGGAGGCAGATATTACGATTTACTTTTTTACAGGGCCACGCAAAGCGGAAACACCGTGGTCATCTCCAATTAAAGATTGCCCAAGATAGCATCCATGACCCAACTGGTATGCAAGCCTGTTTTTCCTGTTGAGGGGTGCTTTGTCTTTCCCAACAAATGGTTTTTGATGTTTTCCACATGAAACTGTTGCACATGCGCTGGATGTGGGATTTCCAGAATCTCATGGCCCGATGCGTTTTCCAGTTCAATGGGTGCTTCATCCAGAACTGCAAAGCGTATATTTCCTTCAGAACCGAAGATTTCTACCTTATCCACCCGATGATGGGTGCCAAAATTCCAAAATCCAGCTCCTGTCACCCCATTTTCGTGCAACCAACTTCCCGTAACCGCATCATGGGCCGTATACAGTCCTTGTTGGTTCAAGGCCACTCCGTTTGCTGTTTTAATATTGCCAAATAGAAAGTTGAACAAATCCAGACCGTGACTGGCCAAATCATCAAAATACCCGCCGGGAGCCACTTTTTTATCGGTTCTCCAATTATACCCTCCATTTAAATCGACCTCATTGGGCGAAGCGGATTTTTGCCAATTCACATGCCCCACCCTGCCTATCAACCCCTCATCCAACCATTGCTTCACTTTAAGGAATCTGGGCAAGGAGCGCCGGTAATACGCAATAAAAAGAGGTATATTCTTGGTCTTGAACGCCTCATAAATGGCCAAACTGTCCTGATAATTGGGCGACATGGGCTTTTCAATACAGCATGGTTTTCCCGCAGCGGCCACTTGAAGGGCGTATAATTTATGGGTGTCCGGAGGTGTGGCAATGTAGATGGCATCGACCTCTGGATTTTGAATCACCTCATCGGCATTGGTGGTCCAATGGGAAATTTGGTGCCTTTGGGCATAATCTTGGACTTTTTCTGCATCGCGGCGCATTACCATATGTACTTTAAACTCTGGGATGAGTTGGTATGCTGGAACGCTTTTCTTTTCGGCCACACTACCGCAACCGATAATGCCCCATCGGAGGGGTTTTTCTTCAGAAAAATGAAAATGGGATTCTGTCATGGTGTATAAAAGTACAGAATCCCATTTATTATTTTGGTCATTAAAAATTAACGGTGGCCCCTATCAGAAAGTTGATTCCTGCCTGGGGGTAGTATCCTGCTCCCTCAATGGTGGTGACGGTTCCAGGATTGGAGTAGTCGTCATCAAAGGTGTAGAAATACCCGTTGGAAACAATATCGGCATCAAAAATATTGTTCACCAGGCCAGAAAGCACAATACTTTTTACGAATGAATTGGCCTCAATGACATATTGCACATTGAAATCGTTTTGTGTATAGCTATCCAAGGTAGAGTTTTCAGAATCGATGTTCCCCATATACTGCTTGCCCACAAACTTTGAAAGCAACGATACCTGAAGGTTTGCATTGGGTTGAAACGCCAGGATGTTTCCAGCAATCACTTGTGGTGAATACGCAATTTTGGTGTTCCCCAAGTTTTGAAGTACCCCGTCCCGCTGGAAGAAGAAATCAACATTTCGGTTATCGCTCAAAGCCACGTTGGGCTGTATCCTAAACTTGCGACCCAATCTGATATTGGCATCCACTTCCAATCCCAAGCGGTAGCTGTCCCCCACATTGGCACGTAGCGGCGCTCCCACATCATTGAGTTCACCGGTGAGCACCAACTGATCTTTATAGCGCATGTAGTACACATTGGTATTCAACTGGATGTCAGGGGAGACAAAACGCCATCCTAATTCATAATCGTTCAACTGTTCGGGTTTGGGGCTGCCGTTTTCATAATCATTACGATTGGGTTCCCTATTGGCCCTGGCATAGGACAGATAAAAATTATTGTTGGAGTTTAAATTGAACGTAATCCCTGCCTTTGGATTGAAAAAGTTGAAGGTGTCATCCACCAATCCCGTATCTTCTCCATTGGCCTCATAGCCTACTCTCCGGTATTGCATATCCCCAAAAACCGACCATTGGTCATCCAACTGATAATTAGCTTTTGCATAGGTGTTGAAATCCGTTTTAGTGGAATTATCATCATAATATTTATCTCTGATTTCACTCTGACTCGCATAACGAGCCCAGATGATTTCCCCAAAATGATCTCCTTTGTACTCATTGTATCCTCCGCCTAAAATCAGTTTCAGGTTTTCCTTGTTATATGTGGCTGAAAAAACGGTTCCATAAAAATGGTTGTCCAACCATCTTCTTCGGATCAGGTCGGTGGTATTGATGGTCTCCCCTCCTAAGCTAATGGGTTCCAATCCATAGTCTGAAAAGTCATCATCTTCCCTATACTGTTCAAAATACCCCCTACCTCGGGTATAGTGCAAGGCCAAATTGGTACTCCATTCGGGACTTAGGGTCTGGTTCCAATGCAACTGCACATGGTTTTGTTTGTAATTGTCCTCTTCACGGTCATAAAACTGTACATTCCCATTCTCATCGGTATATCTTCCTGCGGAATTGTAGGTTCTATTTTCTTCCAATTCTTCAGCAGTAATTCCATTCCAGGCTTGATAGGTAACCTCATGCCCCCCAAAAAGCAATGCCTTTAGCAATGTGTTATCACTGCGATATGTACCTTGCATAAAATAGCTGTCCAGTTCAGAGCTGGCACGGTCCACATACCCATCAGAGGTGATGCGCGACAACCTTCCTGAAAATTCAAAATGGTTGTTCAACAGCCCAGTACTGAACTTTACATTGTTCCGTAGGGTATTAAAACTTCCCACGGAAGATGAAATCTTGGCGTAGGCCTCTTCGGAAAATGCATCGGTCAGTACATTTAGACTTGCACCAAATGCCCCTGCACCATTGGTAGAAGTACCAACCCCACGCTGTAACTGCAAGCTCTGGGTCGAAGAAGCAAAATCGGGCATGTTCACCCAAAATGTACCATGGGATTCAGCATCATTGTAGGGGACACCATTAATGGTGACATTTACGCCCCTTGAGTCGGTCCCCCTCACACGGAAACTGGTGTATCCCACGCCAGCACCTGCATCGGAAGTAGTGACCACGGCCGGTAAAAAGTTCATTAAAATGGGAACGTCCTGCCCTAGGTTTCTGGAGGTAAGCTCCTCTTTGTCCAAGTTGGAAAAGGTAATGGGGAACTCCTTGGTCACCCGAACGGCTTGGACCAGAACCTCGTCCAAAACCACCTTTTTTCCCTCCAAAGAATCTGTTGGTTCCTGTTGTGCGCTCATACTCAGCGCCAGCCCGGAAACGGCCAATGTTGTGAATAAAGTTTTCATTCGTAAAAAATGTTACGAATAAAAGGGGCCATTATTCTTGTTAATACTTGATTTTGTTTCTCTGTAGAAACGATGAAATTCCAAGATGCGCCTTGCGCAATCCCTTGGCAGCATTACCCGCCCAGGTTCATTGGGTATAATCTCAGCCTTGCCGTACAAAGCACCCCTTTGAGATGGCCGCAAAAATACTATGCTACTTTCTTTTTTCATAGCAAAATCACCACTAATTCATTATAATAACAACAGGTTTCACTTTTGTGATTAAAAAGAAGAAAGGCTGCCAAAGCAGCCTTTCAAAAGTGCCAAAATCATAATCCCAAGGAAAAAATTATGACTACACTTGGCAACAACGGATAATACATGGTTAGCGTTTAGCTAGCATCATCCTGCTTTTTTTTATGCACTATTTTCTTTCGACTTTTTATGTATGACACCAAAAGGTAAATGGCCATGGCCAATGAGATTATATTAAAGAACAGAACTATTCCAAATAGCATTGTTTTTGTTTCCTTTATGCAAATACCGTCAAAAAGAGTTTTTAAAAGAAAGCCGTACAATTTGTACGGCCTTCCAACCAAATCAACCAACCTAAAATCCAGACAGTCATTAAGACTGTCTCTCTTCTACGGTTACATTAAAAACTATAAATTCTTTTAACAGTGTATCCGTTTCCATTATATCTTTTTGACACTACTTTTTTATGGAGGTCACATAAAAGCAAAAAAAAACGCTTCTTGGTAGAGAAGCGTTTTTCACAGAATGTTTTTCTTGTCTATGCCTGATGAGAAGGCTTAAGAAGATCGTTTACGGTCTTCACGGGATTAAATGTTACCAAAGGAACTTCGACAAATAGGGTATTCCAAAATGCCATGGCTCCATTCCATAGCCCGGGAAGCTCCAAGGCCTTTAGCTCCTTGCCTTCTTGCGTCTTTCCCGTAATAAATCCTTGTTTAGGGTCAACAAAATCCAAAAGATTGTACTTTTCTCCCTTGTAGTTTCTTACCCCACACACCAAATCCACTGGATTAAAGTGGGTTGAATTTTTGAGTATGGCCTCCTGTTCCTGATTGGATAGGTCAATCTGAGCGGATTCAATGATTTGAAGTGAAATATTTCCTTCGGCATCCCTCACCCAAAAAGGACCTCCTCCTGGTTCTCCTTCGTTCTTTACCATTCCGCAGATACGTATGGGACGATTTAATTTGTCCTTTAGAACTGATAATTGTTCGTTAACATCCATATCATCATAGTCTTTGGGCATCCGAACATTGAGTTCTCTTTCCAAAAAGGATTTTATTTCATCGGATTTTTCTGGTGACACCTCATTGTTATCCAAAAGTCTGGCATAATCAAATGCTTTGGCCTGAACTTTTCTCAATACTCCGGCCAGCATTTTTTTGCTGTTGGCCACTTTTTCCAAATTCTTATCGACCACCACATTGTCTATATTTTTGATGAAAATGATGTCGGCATCCTGCTCGTTCAGATTTTCAATGAGGGCTCCGTGCCCTCCGGGGCGGAACAGTATGGAACCATCCCCGTTCTTGAAAGGTTTGTTTTCCATATCTACCGCTATGGTATCCGTGGATGGTTTTTGGTTTGAATATGAAATTAGGAACTGCGTGTTTGTAGCTTTCGAAATTTTTGGAGACACCTTGGATTCTTCTTCCTTAAACATGTCATCGTGCTGTGGAGAAACGGTAAAGTGCAGATGGGCCTTACCTTCTGTTTTGGCGTATAATGCCGCTTCTTTCAAATGTTCCTCAAAGGGTGTTGCGCTACCTGAATCGTATGCATGGAATGGCAATAGTCCTTTGGGATAGAATCCGTAGTTCAACCTATCTTCTCCCAACATTTCCTTTACAAAAAGATAGGTTTCTTCATCTTTATTGGATGCATTATCCTTGATACGATCCATAATCAACCCATAAAAGGGTAGCTTGTGCATTTCTTCGGTAAACTTTTTTGCATCGGCATCCCCAGTTCTATCCAAATATTTGGAAAGGGTCTCTTTTTTGGGGTCAAAGGCATCCAAAAAATTGAACATAGCCTTGAACATCCGGGAAGCGGCCCCAGAGGCTGGAACGAATTTCAACAGATCTAAATGACCTCTGTTCTGTTCAAAATATTGCACAAGTTCTTCCTGCTCCTTCTCCGAGAACCTCAGGATCCCATTGGAAACCACTGCGGCCTTGACCAAATCCACAAAGGGTATCCCTTCTTTGAAAGTTTCGATTTGATTTACTACTTTTTCTTTGGAAATCCCTTTGTTTTCCAATTGTTCCAAGTCTTTTGAACTTAAATCAATCATGCGCCTTAAAAAGTTTATCGATTTCTTGTATTGCCGTTGAAAGCCGGAACGCTTTGTCCCCCTTTAAAATAACAAAATTTCGATCATATTTTTCCAAAGCTTCCTTGAAATACTGGAACATTTCCTCACGTTCGTCGGGTTTGTCCCTAAGATCGTCTGCTTCCCATGGGGTGTCAATATAGGTTAACAAGTATAGGTCGTATGTATTTTGGATAGCATACTTCTCCAGAATTGGATCACAACTTCCTGTGTAATAGGTTTCTGAATATACTTTAGTCTCTAAAAGGTCTGTGTCGCAAACCAAAATCTTGTTCGCCTTTTTTGCCAGTTGGTTCTCCAAGCGCATCTGTCCATAAGCTATGGGAACAAGGTCTTTGGGCTCGCAGGTTTTTTGTTCCCTGTCCCATTTATCTTGAAGATATTCCCGGGCATATTCTGGCACCCACTCGGTTTGATAGTGTTGG
>JAUICT010000089.1 GCA_030429325.1 Bacteroidia bacterium | reverse complement strand
AGGATATGATGGCTCTGTATATCTTATGGGTTGGACAGGGGGATATGTGCTTCTAGCACTATTGTTGGCCCCTTATCTGCGAAAATTTGGAAAATTCACCGTCCCTGATTTTATCGGAGATCGTTATTATAGCAACGTGGCCCGTACCGTTGCCGTTGTGGCAGCCTTGTTCGTGTCGTTCACCTATGTGGCCGGACAAATGCGGGGAGTTGGCGTGGTATTTTCGCGCTTCTTGGATGTTGAGGTAAATACAGGGGTGTACATTGGTATGGCCGTGGTTTTTTTCTATGCGTTTTTGGGAGGAATGAAAGGGATTACCTATACGCAAGTGGCACAGTATTGTGTATTGATTTTTGCATTTATGGTCCCCGCCATTTTTATCTCTCTTATGGTCACAGGAAATCCAGTCCCTCAAATTGGGTTCGCTTCCACTGGTGAAGATGGGGTGTATTTGTTGGATAAGTTGGATGGGTTGATGACTGAACTGGGCTTTACGGCCTATACGGATGGTACCAAGTCCATGACCGATATGTTGTTCATTACGGCGGCATTGATGATGGGAACTGCGGGATTACCTCACGTAATCATCCGCTTTTTTACGGTGCCCAAGGTTAGTGATGCCCGTAAGTCTGCGGGTTATGCATTGCTGTTTATTGCTATTCTGTATACCACAGCTCCGGCCATTGCCGTATTTGCACGTACCAACCTCATTGAAACCGTAGAGGATACTCCTTATGAGGAAATACCAGCTTGGTTTACCAAATGGGAAAATACAGGTCTTATCGCTTGGACAGATAAGAATGGTGATGGAAAAATCCAATACCTTCCAGGGGAAGCTGTTGAAGGCAGACAACCAGAGTTTGTTGAAGGTAGGGGAGCACAGGGACAACGGATGATTTCCAATGCCAGCTCTTCAGCCAATGAGTTGTATGTGGACCGTGATATCACCGTTTTGGCCAACCCTGAAATTGCAGGATTGCCCAATTGGATCATTGCTTTGGTAGCAGCAGGGGGATTGGCCGCAGCGCTTTCTACCGCCGCAGGGTTACTTTTGGTAATTTCCACTTCCATTTCCCATGATTTGATCAAAAAACAGATTGCTCCGGACATTTCGGATAAAAAAGAACTATGGGTTGCCCGTTTTTCAGCACTTTTGGCTGTAGTGGTAGCAGGATATTTTGGGATTCATCCTCCAGGCTTTGTGGCCTCGGTGACTGCTTTGGCCTTTGGTTTGGCCGCATCTTCATTCTTTCCCGCTATTATTATGGGAATCTTTAGCAAGCGTATGAACCGGGAGGGAGCCATTACAGGTATGGTGGCCGGACTTGGTATCACTTGCTATTACATTGCCCGTTTTAAACTCGGTTGGATCGGAGATCCGGAAACCAGTACGCCAGAGCACTGGTGGTGGGGCATTTCGCCCGAAGGTTTTGGAACCATGGGTATGTTGGTCAATTTCGCTGTGTCTATTTTAGTGTCAAGATTTACACCAGCTCCTCCAGAAGAAGTACAGGGTATTGTGGAAAACATACGTATACCTAGTGGGGCAGGAGAAGCCATTGAGCATTAATTCTGGTGAAAGTCCCTCTCTTTTTTTTAATTTTAAGGCACATAAAAATTTACTATACCTAAATGAGCAATTACCATATTAAGCATCTGGAGGAATATTTTCAGGTGTATCGTAAATCTGTTAGAAACCCTGAGGATTTTTGGGAAGAAGTGGCAGAAGAACATTTTTTTTGGAGAAAAAGATGGAATTCTGTTTTGGAATGGGATTTTACAAAACCCGAAATTAAGTGGTTTGACGGAGCACAACTCAATATTACCGAAAACTGTATAGATCGCCATTTGCGTAGCCGTGGTGATAAAACGGCCATTCTTTTTGAACCCAATGATCCCAATGAGGAAGCTGAGCATATAACCTATCTCCAGCTTCATGAGCGTGTTTGCAAGTTTGCGAACGTACTCAAGGATCAAGGAATACAAAAAGGGGATAGGGTTGTCATCTATTTGCCCATGATTCCCGAATTGGCCATTGCGTTATTGGCATGTGCACGCATCGGGGCCATTCATTCCGTTGTATTTGCAGGATTCTCGTCAACCGCGTTGTCCACTCGTATTAATGATTGTGGTGCAAAAATGGTATTGACGTCTGATGGTTCGTATAGAGGAGCAAAGACCATCAACTTAAAAGGAATTGTTGATGACGCCCTTGAACACTGTCCAAATGTAGAAACTGTTTTGGTGACAAAACGCACTGGAGAGAAGATTGCCATGAAAGAGGGTCGTGACCAATGGCTACAACCGTTGTTGGATAAAGCTTATTCAGACTGTGTTCCTGAGATTATGGAAGCCGAAGATCCCTTGTTCATTCTGTATACTTCGGGCTCTACAGGCAGGCCCAAAGGTATGATGCATACCACCGCAGGATATATGGTCTACACAGCCTATACGTTTAAAAATGTCTTCCAATATAGAGAAGAGGATGTGTACTGGTGTACAGCAGATATCGGCTGGATTACGGGACACTCCTACATTGTATATGGACCTCTGGCCAATGGAGCTACCACAGTGATGTTCGAGGGCGTGCCTTCTTACCCTGATTATGGTAGGTTCTGGGAAGTGGTCGAAAAGCATAAAGTAACACAATTCTATACCGCACCAACGGCCATTAGGGCCTTGGCCAAGGAAAACTTGGACTTTGTGACCAAATACGATTTGTCTAGCCTAAAGGTTTTGGGAACAGTGGGAGAACCCATCAATGAAGAAGCTTGGCACTGGTACAACGATCATGTTGGGGAGAAAAACTGCCCCATCGTGGATACGTGGTGGCAAACCGAAACCGGAGGAATCCTAATTTCACCAATTCCTTTTTCAACCCCAACAAAACCCACATATGCCACGTTGCCCATGCCGGGGGTACAACCGGTTTTGGTAGATGAAAATGGTAAGGAAATCAAAGGAAACCAAGTCGATGGCAGATTGTGCATTAAATTTCCGTGGCCTTCCATAGCGCGCACCATTTGGGGAGACCACCAGCGCTACAAAGACACCTATTTCTCTGCTTTCGAAGGAAAGTATTTTACGGGCGATGGTGCACTTCGTGATGAAGTAGGCTATTACCGAATCACTGGAAGGGTAGATGATGTGATCATTGTTTCCGGACACAATCTGGGAACAGCACCCATTGAAGATGCAATCAACGAGCACCCTGCTGTTGCCGAGTCTGCCATTGTTGGCTTTCCACATGATATTAAGGGTAATGCCTTGTATGGCTATATCATTCTAAAAGAAACAGGGGAAACCAGAAATAGGGAAAACCTTGCCAAGGAAATCAACCAATTGATTACCGAACATATTGGACCTATTGCCAAGCTGGACAAGATTCAATTTGTACCTGGCCTGCCCAAGACCCGAAGTGGTAAGATTATGAGACGAATCCTTAGAAAGATTGCTTCCAAGGACACCAGTAATCTGGGAGACACATCAACCTTGTTGAACCCAGAAGTGGTTGAGGCCATCATGAAGGAAAGTCTATAAGACTTAAAGCCCAAATTTTGGAGGATTTTGTTTTTGAAATAAGTCTTTCAAGTTTTTGGGCTTTAATTTTTCTATAATCGCTAGGAACGCTATCGCCGTAATCAACGCATCTCCTAGGGCGGTGTGCCTGTCTTTTTTTGATATCCGGAACTTATCCGCCAACTCGTCCAACGAATAGGATTCTTTTTTTCGAAGAACGGAAGAAATGAGCAACGTTCTTTTGTAGAGCAATCCAGTATCCAAGGTTTTGTTTTTTAAATGGGGAAGACCGTTTCGTCTTAAGGCCGCATTGATCATGGCAATATCAAATGACACATGGTGACCAACCAGCACATGGTTTTTTGCGTAGGCTAGAAACTGTTGCAAGGCATCCAATTCTGAAAACTGTTCTTTTTTACTCCTCTTTAGAATCCCATGGATTTCGGCACTTTCAGAATCGTAATGTTCCTGCTCAATATAGATTTCCAAGCTTTCTTTTATGCTGATGGCGTTGTTTGTAAGCTTAATGGCCCCAATACACAACATCCTGTCCTTGGTCAAGTTTAGCCCAGTAGTTTCCGTATCCAGCACCACAAAAGTATTGCCAAGCACTTCCTGTGGGAGTTTCTCCTCAAATTGTTGGGCATAGTCCAACCAAAATTTTGGAAACTCCAACGACTTTTTCTTTTTAAAGAACCACATTACCGTAAAAGATTTTTTACTTGAAACCGTACCTGAATCAGTTCTTGTATTTCCTTAATGGTCTTGAACGTTCTCTTAAGTTTGATTTTCTCTTCCTTGTTCAATTGGTCCAAAGCAATGAACCTGCCCGAATCATTGTGCAAGAGACCTTGTTTGGTCCTAAATTTCAATAAAGCTTTGCTTGCAAAAGAACAAGCGGTATAGAGTTCTTGGTTTTTTGGTTCCAGCTCCGCCAGTTTTTCATAGCGTTCCGCCGTATTGTTAATGGATTTTATGGAGTGGGACAGAATCAAAACCCGGGCCGCATCAATTATAGGCATCAATGCACGTAGTTTTAAATCGAAGAAATCTTTGTGGGCCCCATCTTGCTCTACCAAGAAGTCCCTGAAAAATCCTGATGGGGAAGGGTTCTGCAATGCTCCACTGGCCAAATGGGTAAGAAACTGTGGATACTTTTTTGCATTTTCAAAAATGTGCAAGGAAAGTTCATCTGCCAATGCCTTTTCACCATAGGTGACATTAAAATCGAAGAAAATGGAGGATAGAAGGACTTCATCAGGGCCCGGATTGCCCATCCAGTGAGATGTAACTTCTTTCCATTCCTGTAAGCTATGACACCACAAAGGGTTGGAAGCCATCATCTCGGCAGGGCAGTATTCAAAACCGATATGATTCAACTCAACCGAAATGCGATTCCCCAAGGCAAGAAAATAAGACTGTGTTTCCTCTTTTTTGTCTTCCGGGACATCTTCATAAAGAATGGCATTGTCCTGATCTGTTGTAAGCAATTGCTCCCCGCGACCCTGACTCCCCATGGCCAGCCAGGTGAATTTTGCAGGAGGAGGTGTTTCCATTTGGCCAATACAAACTTGAATGACCTGTTTTATGGTAGCATCGTTAAGTTCCGAAATGATTTTGGATACCAGCCCCATAGGGATGTTCTGTTCCAAATACCCCTGTAAAAGGTTAATAATGCTATGCCTAATGGTCCGTAGCCTTTTGGAATCCGTTGCCCTTTTTATGGCCCGCATTAGCACAGAGGGATTGTTTCCCAGGGCCACCATAACGTCATGTTTGGACAGGATTCCCACGGCAGGTGTATCCGTTGTTCCGTCTTCGGTTAGACAAAGATGGCTTATGCGGCTTTTCATCAAGGCCATTTGGGCTTGGGTAATGGTCAGCTCCTTAGGATAGGTAATTACGGGAGTGGACATAATTGCCTTGGCATTCTTGGTGATGGGAACCATGCCTGTAGCCACTTTGTTTCGTAAATCTTTATCGGTGATGATACCTATGGGCAGCCCATTTTTTGTAACTAAAATGCACCCGACACTATTAAGGCTCATAGCATTGGCCAACACTTTTATTTGGGTTTCTTCGGTACAGGTTACCAGATTTGTAGAGTACCTAACGGGTTGAAGATCCAATAATTTATTCTCTGCTGTGCCTTCGCCATCATTGGAAACCCCGTATAGCTTACCTCTGTGTTTAATGGAGTACGGATTTCTAGTATTGGAAGCAAAGCTTTCAATTAAAAAATCCCCAACTTGATGGTTTTCCAAAGCAATAGGTTTAAACTCTTCAATGGGTATGGCATATAATATGGTCTCTTCCCGTACAGTGGCCTGAAGTTTATACTTTTCATGGGCCATGAGAGGTCTCAAACCAAATATGTCCCCTTCATCACAAATATCCAATATATGTTGGGATCCTTTTTTGGTAAGGGCAACAGCACCTTTGTGCACTACATAGAAATAATTGTGGGGTGCTTCTTTTTCGGCAAAGACAATACTATTGTTCTCTTTATGGATTATGGTTACCTCATAGGCCAGCTTTTGCAATTGATGCTCTGCCAAAATGTTGAAAGGAGGGTATTTCTTCAAGAAATCCGCAACCCGTTCCGAGATGGTGTTTTTCATATCCTAAAGTTAGGGGTAAAACTGCTATGAAGGGAGCTGTATGCGGAAAATGGTATTTTCTTAGGGCATTAAGACCAAGCCTAGGCCAATTAAGAATACGGATAGCACAAGTAGCCATTGAACGGCCCTTGTTTTTCCTTTTTTTGATAGTAAGATTCCTAACATATTTCGCCTATTTTGATTGAAGATACGATTTTGTTTCCGTAGATCACACGAGTTTAGCGATAAGCCCATAAATTCCATGGAGGTCGGGTTGGTACCCAAAAATAGATGTGCGCATGGTTAGCAACTAAAATCCGTTGCCATTAAGAATAAAAAAAGAGGGGCCAACAATTTGATAAACAATTGGTTGACCCCTCATGGGTGTAGCGAGAGGGAGACTTGAACTCCCGACCTCAGGGTTATGAATCCTGCGCTCTAACCACCTGAGCTACCTCGCCGTGGTTTCGCTAAGCGGCTGCAAATATAAAGTTTAATTTTTGCCGAATCAAAATTCAGTATTAATTTATTATTTGATATTTATTTTTTTATCTTCCCAAATTATATCAATGGTTGAAAAGGGATAATAGAACATTAGAATGAGCGATAAGGTAAAATTTGAAATTGAGTTTGTAATCCAAGCATCTCCACAGTTGCTTTACCAATATATTTCCACCCCGTCAGGCCTATCGGAATGGTATGCGGACAATGTTAACTCCAGAGGTGAAATTTTCACCTTTATTTGGGATGGGGCAGAGGAACAGGCAAAGATGCTTAAACGCAAGAGCGAAGAATTTGTCAAGTTCACTTGGGTGGACAATGAGGATGATTCATTTTTTGAGATGCGAATCATAGTGGATGAAATTACCAAGGATGTTTCACTCTTCATCACCGATTTTGCTGATGATGATGAAGTTGATGAAGCAAAAATGCTCTGGGAAAACCAAATTTCAGACTTAAAACAAGTGCTCGGTTCCAAATAGGGGTATTTTCAACTAAGCCGTATATTTGGCCTTGATTTTACAAGGATTGTATATGGTGAATCTCAACGGAAAGCTTTTTTCAAGTGAAGCGGAAATCCTGACCCACAAAAATAGAGGGCTCAAATATGGTGATGCCCTTTTTGAAACCCTCAGATGCATTAAGGGAGACCTCTTCTTTTGGGAGGACCATTATTTTAGATTGATGGCCTCCATGCGGATATTACGAATGGAAATTCCAATGGAGTTTACTATGGAGTTTCTGGAAGAGGAAATCAAAAATACCATAGTTGAAAATCAGCTGGAAAATGAAGCGGTGCGGGTGCGCGTCACTGTTTTTAGAAATGATGGGGGTTTATACAGTCCCTTGACCAATATAGTGTCTTACCTCATTGAGGTAGAAAAAATGGAGTCCCCTTTCTATCTGATTTCGGAAAACCCTTATGAAGTTGAGCTTTTTAAGGACTATTACGTCAACAGAGATATGTTGTCTAACCTTAAGAGTACCAATAAGCTGCTCAATGTAGTTGCCAGCGTGTATGCCCAAGAAAATGGGTATGACAGTTGTTTGTTGATCAACACGGACAA
>JAUICT010000579.1 GCA_030429325.1 Bacteroidia bacterium | reverse complement strand
GAAATTTCCAAAGAACTGGAGGAAAAGGGCTTTTTGGTCAAGACCGAACAGCACTTGAACAAAGTAGGGACTTCGGAACGGACCAAAGCGGTAATTGAGCCCAGATTGTCCGATCAGTGGTTCCTGAAAATGGAGGAATTGGCAAAACCAGCCCTAGATGGCGTTTTGAAAACCAATGATATCAAGTTTTACCCCAAAAAATTTGAAAATACCTATCGCCATTGGATGGAAGGTATCCGCGATTGGAACATTTCCCGTCAATTGTGGTGGGGTCAACAGATACCAGCCTATTATTATGGAGATGGTCAGGATGATTTTGTAGTAGCCGAGAGCAGGGAAGAAGCGTTGAAAATGGCCAAATCCAAAAACCCAAAAATCCAGGAATCCGATTTACGCCAAGACCCCGATGTTCTGGATACTTGGTTTTCTTCGTGGTTATGGCCCATGAGTGTTTTTGGGGGTATTTTGGAACCTGACAATGAGGAGATCAACTACTATTACCCCACCAATGATTTGGTGACCGCACCTGACATTATATTCTTTTGGGTGGCCAGGATGATCATGTCCGGATACCGTTACAAGGGCAAAAGACCTTTTGAGAATGTTTATTTCACCGGACTTGTCCGAGACAAGCAGCGTAGAAAAATGTCCAAGCAATTGGGGAATTCTCCAGACGCCTTAAAACTTATTGAGGATTTTGGGGCCGATGGTGTCCGTGTGGGACTATTGTTGAGCTCATCTGCAGGGAACGATATCATGTTTGATGAAACCCTCTGCCAACAAGGCGCCAACTTTGCCAACAAAATCTGGAATGCGTTTCGTTTGATAAAAGGGTGGGAGGTTGCTGATATAGCACAGCCCGAAGCTTCAAAAATTGGAATAGCATGGTATACGTCCAAGTTGAACCAGACGTTAGTGGAAATTGAGGATCATTTTTCCAAATATCGAATTTCAGATGCCTTGATGGCCATTTACAAATTGGTTTGGGACGATTTCTGTTCTTGGTTGCTGGAAATTGTAAAACCAGCCTACCAACAACCTATTGACCAAACCACTTTTGATGCGGTTATCCATCTGTTTGAGGAAAACTTAAAGTTGTTGCATCCGTTTATGCCGTTCTTGACGGAGGAGGTTTGGCAGCATATCGCAGAGCGAACCCCAGAAAATGCGCTGATTGTTTCCAATTGGCCCGAAGTGGGAAGTACGGATAAATCCTTGATTTCCGATTTTGATTTTGCTGCTGAAGTGATTTCAGGAGTGCGAACCATCCGAAAAGAAAAGAACATTCCACAGAAGGAAACTTTGGAACTTTTTATGCTCAATGCTGAAAAAGTTAGTGCCCAAATGGATGCCATCATCACGAAGTTGGCCAATCTATCCAAATTGGAAACAGTGGATTCAAGCTTGGACGGAGCCCTGACCTTTAGGGTGAAAAGTAACGAGTACTTTATCCCCATGAGCGGTGCAATTGATGTAGAAGCCGAAATTCAAAAGATTAATGAAGAATTAAAGTATACCAAAGGCTTTTTGCAATCCGTCCAAAAGAAATTGAGTAACGAACGATTTGTGAACAATGCGCCAGAGCAAGTGGTGGCAATCGAACGAAAGAAAGCAGCCGATGCTGAAGCCAAAA
>JAUICT010000088.1 GCA_030429325.1 Bacteroidia bacterium | reverse complement strand
AATTCGTAAACTCTTGTATACCGTAGTAGCTGTCTATAGTTACTTTGGGCTTACCACTTTTACCTGCTTTGGTGGTGATCAATACCACTCCATTGGCAGCTCTAGATCCATAAATGGCAGAAGCAGAGGCATCTTTTAAGATATCCATGGACTCAATGGAATTCGGATCTATGGAGTTTACATCAGTAACGTTTACCGGCATACCGTCTACTACATAAAGAGGCCCTGTATTGCCAAAAGTTCCCATACCACGCACTCTTATCTGTAAAGGTGCACCGGGCTCTCCCGAGCTAGAGGTAATTTCAACACCAGGTATTCTTCCCTGAACAGCTTCGTTGATATTGGCAACAGGCTGTCCTTGTACATCATCTGAGGAAACCGATGAAATGGCTCCGGTCAAATCACTTTTACGCTGGGTACCGTACCCCACAATGACCACCTCATCAAGACTTTGCGCATCCTCTTGCAAGGTCACGTTTAAGGTGGTAGCGGTTCCTACGGTTAGCTCTTGGGTAGAGAATCCCAATGAACTGAACACCAACACGGCGTCAGGACCGGAAACTTGTAGCACATAGTTCCCATCAAAGTCGGCCGCAGTACCATTAGTGGTCCCCTTTTCTATGACCGAGGCTCCAAGAATGGGAACTCCGTTGCTGTCCACAATGGTCCCGCTAATGGAAATCTGAGGAGCAGGTTGTTCCCTATCAGCCATAGGGGGTTTTCCAGAAAAGACTGGTTGTGCGGGTCTGTTACTCTTCAGGACAATCTGATTCTTAACGGTTACAAAAGAGATATTGTCCCCTACAAAAATTTTATGCAACAAATCCTTTATAGATATGTTTTTGACGTTGATGGTCACCTTTTTGTTCACATCAACTTCACCTGTTTTATAAAAGAATTTGAATTTGCTTTGGCTCTCTATCTGGCCCAATACCATTTCAATAGGGGCGTTGTTCACACTCACCGTCACTTTTGTGTTCTGGGAATATGAGCTCGCATGGAGATTGAACAAGACACATATAAATAATAAGATCGAAACCTTCAATGTTCGGTTCTTGTTTAAAATGTTTTCCAAAAAACAGGAAAACCAATGGTTGTTTTTCATAATTTTGAGAGATTTTGATTGATTATTAATCCTTCAGTTAAAATCATTTTTTAGGGGAACGTGGCCGCGTTCCCTTTTTTTGAGTCAGTTTGTTTTAATTCATTGGCAAGTGGTTTTTAGTTGGGTTGGGGTTGATTAATGATTACTTTATTATCTTGAATGTGGTAGTCAAATCCGGCACTTTCCTTGAAGGTATCCAATAGATCAATGATGGTTTCGTTTCCAAACTTACCATTGAATCGCACGGGATTTAGTTCTGTATAGGCATTGCTGATTTCTACATTGTATCTTCTTTCAATTTTGTAGACAATTTCTTGGAAAGACTCATTGTTGAAAATCAAATTGCCTTGTCTCCATTCCAAGTAATCGTTTACATCCACCTCCTCAACAGCAAATCCGTTGGAGGTCAAAGATGCCTTTTGCCCAGGAACAATAACTTGGGATATTCTTCCTTCTTCTTCCTGCTGCTTATCCGACACAGAAACGCTTCCTTCAACCAATACGGTAAAAGGTTCGGTGCCTTTATAGGAACTTACATTGAAATGTGTTCCCAAAACCTGGACATCTATATCATTGGCCTCAACCAAAAATGGGTGCTTCTCGTCTTTGGCCACCTCAAAATAGGCTTCACCGTCCAAGAATACCCTTCTTTCCTGACCAGGAAGAAAGTTGACCGGAAATTTCATGGAAGTACCCGAATTGAGGTGCACCAAGGAACCGTCCGAAAGCACCAACTGAAATGTCTTCCCATGGGGTACCTTTATCTCATTGTATACCAACTCTTTAATGGATTCATTGGCATTGTACACAATCTTGTTCCCCACTTGGGTAGCAAATACTTTTCCTCCTTGGGTTGCGAAATTCTGCTCTGAGTTCACATTGAGTTTCTCAGTGGTATTGTCACCCGTACTAAGAACAACGGCACTGTCTTCAATGATCAACCCTGGATTTTCCGTAGGTTCTTGGGACAACCAAACATAGGTTCCTGCAATAAGTCCAACAAAGATGGCCGCATATTTAAGGATGTTGGCCCGTTTTCTCCTGCGTGACATGACCTTGAGGCGTCCTTGGATTTCATACCAAGCTTTTTCAATGTCTTCATCTCCCTTGGTGCCCAAGGCCCAAATCTTCTTTATTTCCATAAAGGCCTCCTTGTTACTGGGAGAGGCTTCTATCCATTGAAAAATTTGCGCCACCTCGGCTTCTGAAGCTGCTTCAGATAGGTATTTGGTTATCAAACGATATTCCATTGAAAGTCTTTGGTGTTTGTAGTAGGTACACCTCAAACACTTTCTACCCTATATGTGGTTACGTTTTTTTTATAAAATCGTTAAAAAAATTAAAATCAGGATGTAGGGGATGTAGCTGGCGAGTCTCAATTTGAGAAATTTGAGCGCACGGGTCATGTTGGCCTCCACGGCTTTGAGAGTGATATCCATTTCTTCGGCTATCTCCTTGTTTTTTTTGTTCTCCATGCGCTTCTTCATAAAGATCTGCCTACATTTTTCAGGCATCTCGGCAATGGACTTTTCTACCAATTCCTCAAGTTCGGAAAAGGTCATGGAATCAAACTTTAGAGAATCGAGGATTTCCATGTCCAGTAATCTTTCTTTTTCCTGAAGTTTCAAGGATTCATATCTTCTCTTGACTTTTTTATGGCGAAGTAGGTTTAAACAATCTGTTTTGGCCGAAGTGAACAAAAAAGAACGGATGCCTCCTATCTTACGGATTTTATCCCTGTTGGTCCACAATTTGATAAAAGCATCCTGGGATACACTTTTGGCCTTGTCCCGATCACCAATGAACTTTTGACTAAACCCTACGATATCATTGAAGTACTTATTGAAAAAAAACTCAAAAGCACGGTTGTCCCCTTTTTTAAATTGGGAAAACTGAAAGTCCTCTGCGCTATAAAAATCTTTTTTCATTTTCTGGCGATAGAAAAATAGGGGGAAATACTTTTAATGCCACTTGCCTTAACTATTGGATTTGGATGCTATCAGATGTGTCCCAAATTCATCCACTTTTTTGCCATATTAAGCGTATCATCAAGTATATCACCGCCAATTCTTGAAAATTCCTGTAAATTTTCAAATTTTTAACGATATTCTTTGGATAAAATCCTAAAATTACAATGTTTTTTTGTGATAATTCAAAAGAATCGTATTCCAGAATTCCTCTTCAACCGCTTTTCTCTAACAAAATCAAGAACTACGCTAATATAACTTATTGTCAGTCACTTTTTTTAATATTCAAAAGTTCCAACTAACAAACACCATTTTATTTAATTGATTTTCAGAAATATACAATATATTAAAAGGCAACCTCACTTTGAGTTTCAAAAGTTTTCTAATTTGTCAAGGCTGGTTGAAAACATATCAGGTCTATTAAACCTATATTATCATTATATCACTCTTGCATTATTACCATCTTACGTTATTTCTATGGCTTTTTAATTACGGATACCACCGTTTTTACGCCCCGAGAATCTGTCATTGATTTTGGAAAATAAAGAAGAGGCAATACACAACTTAATATACAACCTGAACCTTTATATGTTATTTTTATAGAAGACCCTCGATCCAAATTAAAAGTCCGTTATGATCATCAACCGTTTTGATACAACTCCTTCCGTGCTGAACACCTTTATTGCTGAAATACGGGATGTGGAGGTGCAGAAAGATGCCATGCGGTTCAGAAGGAACATTGAACGGATTGGTGAGGTCTTGGGCTATGAGATGAGCAAGACCCTTACCTATCAGGAAAAAGAAATTACCACACCTTTGGGTTCCAAAAAAATCCAGAGCTGTACCGATCAATTGGTCCTTTGTTCTGTACTCAGGGCCGGTTTGCCCTTACATCATGGTATCTTGAATTATTTTGATGCTGCTGAAAATGCGTTTATTTCCGCATACCGACACCATCCGAACAATTCGGATGATTTTGAAGTGGTGGTCAAGTACTTTGCCTCGCCTTCCCTAGATAACAAGATTTTGGTGCTGATGGACCCCATGTTGGCCACAGGAAAGACCTTGGAAAATGTACTTAATGTTTTAAAAAACCACGGTGCGCCTAAAAAAATCCATATCATTTCCGTAATCGGCTCTCAACCAGGCGTTGAAAAAGTACAAAAAGTATTTCCAGAGGACACACAGTTATGGATAGCGGCCGTAGACGATAAACTTTCCAGTAAGGGATATATTGTTCCCGGTTTGGGTGATGCGGGTGACTTGAGTTATGGGTGCAAATTATAGTCCAAGGTTATATTTTATCCCCTACGAATTGGGTATTAATTTTTGGATCAGCTCCTCTTTCCGCCTAACGGCAACTTCAACCTTGGTGCCATCGGATAAGACCACATACCCCCCTTTGCCCTTGAGATAGTTGTCCACAAAGGAAAGGTTGACCAGATGGGACTTATGGGTCCTGAAAAAAGCATCTTTATCCAATAACCCCTCAAAATGTTTCAAGGTCCTTGCCGCGGTTATCCGTTTATTTGAGGTAGTATATATATGGGTATAATTGCCGTCTGACTGCAACCTGATGATGTCTTTTACATCTACCATGGCGAACCCATCCATGGTGGGCACCGCTATTCTTTTGGATGTTCCGGCCCCGTCCTTGAAGTTGTGGAAGAGCACATCTATCTTCTGGGAAGTCTCCTTTAATTTTTTGGCCTGCTGCACCCTTTTAACAGCTTCTTTCAGGTCATCCTTGTCTATAGGTTTTAACAGATAATCCAATGCTGAAAATTTAAACGCTTGCAGGGCATAGCTATCGAAGGACGTGGTGAATATCAGTTCAAAATCTATGTGATCCAACTGGGAAAGTAGATCAAACCCTGTCACATCTCCCAAATGCACATCCAGAAACAGGATGTCGGGTCCAAGGTTACCAATCTGCTGTTTGGCTTCCTCCAACGTTTTGCAGCATGAGACAATCTGGATTTTCTCCTTGTGTTCCCGCAAGAGTTCTTCCAAACGGTTGATGCAATGTTGTTCGTCGTCAACGATAATAGCCTTAAGCATATTTTTTTAAAATTGAAGTTCCAAAGGCAGTTTCAGCTCTACCCGAAGCCCCATTTCCTTATCGATCATCGCAATGGAGCCCTTGGTGTTCTTAAGATGGTTGATAATATCGATACGGTTCTTGGTAATCTTCACCCCCAAAGAACTCTTATGTTCCTCTTGAGGCACCTTCTTGGAACGCCCTACCCCATTGTCCTCTACTACGCATAACAACATATCTCCCCCATTCTTGATGGTAATGTCAATGGTTCCGTCTGTGGTTCGCTTGGCTATCCCGTGCCAAATACTGTTTTCCACAAAAGGCTGCAAAATCATTGGGGGCACCAAGGTATTTTCCGGCTCAATACTTTCATCCACCACAATGTTGTAATGAAACTTGTTTTCCATTCGTAGCGACTCCAACTGCATGTACAGCTCCATCAATTCCAGATCTTCTTCAAGGCTGATCCATTTTTTCTCAGAATTCTCCAAAATGGAACGGGTGAGCTTGGCAAACTTCACCAAATAGTCATCGGCCTGCTTCACATCCTTTTTTGAAATAAAATCACTGATGGAATTCAACGAATTGAAAATAAAATGTGGGTTCATTTGGCTCCTCAGTGCTTTTAGCTCTGTTTCGGCCACCTTGGCATTGAATTCCGCCACCTTCTTTTTCTCAAGGGCGTCCCGTCTGCGTTTATAGACAAAATAACCCCCAACCGAAATCAGCGCCAAGATCAAAGCACCTGCCAGATACCCGTTCTTTACCAGTTGCTGACGCTTGATTTCCTCATCGGCCACCGCTTGCTGTCTTTCCATCTGAAACTGCATTTCCTTTCGGGTCAGTTCCATTTTCTTTTCCTCACTCAAAACACTGTCCTGTAACCGGACATGATTCTTGTATGCCCCCAAGGCCTCCTCCATTTTCCCTTCGTGTTCATAGATTTCGCTGAGCACTTTCCACGAATCGGCCTGCCATTCCACCGCCTCAATTTCCTGCGACAATTCCAACGCTTTCTGTCCCACCTTACTGGCCGCATCATAATTTCCCACGAGTATGTTCACTATCCCAATACTATTCAAGGCAGACGCCTCAATATATTTATTGCCAATCGTATGGGCCAGGGCAGCTGCATCTTGATAATGCTCCAATGCCTTTGGGTACTGTTCCAGTTTTTTATACGCCAAGGCTAAATTATTGGTAATGGCAGCAACAAAAAGTTCATTCCCTTCCTCTTCGGCCAATGCCAAGGCTTTTTCCAGATAAGCCACTCCTTCGGTGTATCGTTCCGTATCGTTATAGACGATGGCAATGTTGGAAAGTCCTTTGATCTGTTCATTGACATTCCCCGTGGATTCCGCAAAGGCAAGATAGCTTTCATAGTTCTCCAAGGCCTTGTCATACTGTTTCAAATCGGCATAAATGTTCCCAATATTGCTTATTAAGGTCGACTCCAACTCCTTGTCCTGCATAGCGTGACTCAACTGTAAAGCGCTTTGATAAGCATCCAAGGCATTGAGTTCATCGGCCATGACATAGTGTAGGTGTCCTTTTTGTCGAAGCGCCAAGGCTTCACCTTTGGTCCAATCCAGTGTCTTGGATATACTTATGGCCTCCTCCACATAGGGAAAAGCTCCTTGTGGTTCGGAATAGGTCATGCTCCCTGCAATTTTGATGAGCAAATTGGCCCTGACCGAATCTTTGGCGGTATGGGAGGTCAATTCCTGCTGTAACGAATCCGCTGGGTTTTCTTGGGAAATTCCCCAAAGGGGAACAAAACAAATCAAAAAAAGGGTAATGGCTCTTTTGAAGGGTACTGGCATGTTTGGAAATTGGTGTAGTTCCAAATTTAACGGTTTTGCACCATTATACCGCTTTAGTTTCAACACAATACGAATATTGCACAAACCACAACGATAATCCTAACATATGTAACGATAACTAAATGGTCGTGGTGTGTGGCCAGGGAATCCCATAGTTTAGAGGTTCATCAAGACCAAATCCTTGTTATAATGCTAAAAGCACCTCTATTTTTTCTATTTGTCCTATCGATTTCCATTTTTGCCAACTGTGCTTCAGATGATGGCGATTCACCCGAAAATGATGACACAGGAGAGGCAAGCGGGACCATACAATTGTCCGGTGAAGAAACCTCTGAATTTGGAAACTCCCTTACCGTGGTCAACATAGCCGTGGCCCAAGTAGGACTTACGGGAACAGATAAATCCGTAATGCTGCTCTCCGAAAACATCCGAGTGGAAAACAACGAATTGGTCTATACCAATAACCAGAATGGTTTTGTAATCGTTGCTGCCGATTTTTCAACCGGGGGATCTCCGGATATTGAAAAGACCATCTCTATGACCATCGTGAAGAACGGTGAAGAATTCCGGCATGCCTGCTCATCACCCTATCAAGGCTTTTTTACCGCCTGCGGCGATGGATACAGCGTTGATTTCAATGCCAAGAAAGTTGTTTTTAATGGCACTACCGTAATCAACACGGACAGCGATGTGGTTTTGACCATGGATGGTGTCGTTACTTGGGAATAATTGCTCAACATGAAAAAACTATCACTAAAATACTACCTCTGGACCATCACCTTGGTTTTCTCCGTACATATCCATGCACAGCAAGAATCTGATGGTTTATTGGTTTTTGACCCGCCATCGGACCAAT
>JAUICT010000578.1 GCA_030429325.1 Bacteroidia bacterium | reverse complement strand
ATGATCAATATCGGGGTATGGGTATCAATGCCAAGATCGTGGAGGCCCTAAAGTCTTGGTCCTTGGAAAGAAAGTTCCAGGAAATTAGGCTTACGGTGTACAACGATAACCTACCAGCCATTAAAGCCTATGAAAAAGTAGGTTTTAAAAAGCACATCATAGAAATGCGTTTGGCATGATCCGTCAAAGTAAAATCGTATTACAAATTGTATTTTTGAAACCAATCAAAAGCAGAATATGACCTTTAAAAACACCTTGGAATTCGCCCGGCAATTGGATGCGGAGGACGCACTTTCAAGCTATAGGCAAGAATTTCATTATCCCCAAGTAAACGGAAAGGATGTCATTTATTTTACAGGCAATTCTTTGGGATTGCAACCCAAGCGTTCACAAAAATTTGTGGATGAGGTAATGAAAGACTGGCGGGAACTCGCTGTGGAAGGGCATTTTTATGCGGAAAAACCTTGGTGGGATTATCACGAACGATTGGCCGAAGGTCTTTCCAAAGTAGTTGGGGCAAAGCCAGAGGAGGTTTCGGTAATGAACACGCTTACTGTAAATCTACATTTGTTGATGGTGTCCTTTTATCGACCCACAGCCAAAAGGTTCAAGATCATTTGTGAAGAAAAGGCATTTCCCTCCGATCAGTATATGCTACAAAGTCAGGTCAGATTTCATGGTCTGGACCCCAACGAGGCCATTGTCGAGGTGAAAAAGCGCGATGGGAAACATTCTTGGAGAACCAAAGATATCCTACAGACCATTGAAGAAGTAGGGGAGGAACTTGCGCTGGTTTTGATGGGTGGCGTAAATTATTACAATGGACAGGTGTTGGACATGAAAGCCATAACAGAGGCCGGAAAATCCGTTGGAGCCTTTGTGGGATGGGACTTGGCACATGCTGTTGGTAATGTAAAACTCCAACTCCACGAATGGGGCGCCGACTTTGCCGCTTGGTGCAGCTACAAATACATGAACAGTGGCCCGGGAAACGCTTCGGGGATTTTTGTGAACCAAAAACACCTTGGCCAGAAAGATATTCCCCGTTTTGAGGGATGGTGGGGCACAAAAAAAGAGACTCGTTTTTTAATGGAACCCGAGTTTGACCCGATTGCATCCGCAGATGCATGGCAGTTGAGCAACCCACCAATATTGTCCTTGGCCCCATATTTGGCTTCTCTTGAACTGTTTGACGAAGTGGGTATGGATGCCCTAGTTAAAAAACAACAGAGAATAGTGGCCTATTTGGAATTCATCCTTCATGAAATTGATAAGCAGGTGGAAAGTTCGTTTGAAATCATCACCCCTCAGGATAGGGGATGCCAACTTTCCGTTTTTCTTCATGGAGAGGGTAGACCCTTGTTTGATTATTTGATGAAAAATGGAGTGATTACGGATTGGAGGGAACCCAACGTCATTAGACTGGCACCGGCACCGTTTTACTGCTCTTTTGAGGATATGTACAATTTTGGACAGATTCTAAAGCGAGGCATCCTTCAAAAGTAGATCGCCGTATTTGGACTTTAGGTAATTGGAAGGTGTAGTGCCCTGATATTTTTTAAACTGCCGGGAAAAATAAGAAGGGTCATTAAAGCCAGATTGATACATAACTTCAGTAATCAGGGTGTTACTTTC
>JAUICT010000577.1 GCA_030429325.1 Bacteroidia bacterium | reverse complement strand
GACGATATCTTTTGGTTTGAGGTCCTTTTGCAGTAGATTCAGTAAGGCAGTCCCTGCAGCTTCACAATCCGCATTCTTATTTTGGTTCACAGCTGGTATTGAGGAGTTAAACGGCAAAGACATTCCCATGGCCTCTATGGCCGATGCCATGGTATTGGCCGTATACATTCCTCCACATGCTCCGGCACCCGGACATGCTTTGTGGATTACTTCCTTATATTCGGTTTCATCAATGGTTCCCGCCACCTTTTGTCCATACGCTTCAAATGCGGAAATGATATCCAATTTCCTGTTATTGTGGCATCCTGGAGCAATGGTTCCTCCATACACTAAAATGGAAGGTCTGTTCAAACGCAATTGTGCCATTAAAGCTCCCGGCATGTTTTTATCACAACCCACAACGGTCACCAAACCATCGTAACTCATGGCTTGAACCACAGTTTCCATAGAATCTGCGATAATGTCCCGCGAGGGCAGTGAATACCGCATTCCGGGCGTTCC
The DNA here is from genome assembly GCA_030429325.1 of Bacteroidia bacterium. Lineage (GTDB taxonomy): Bacteria > Bacteroidota > Bacteroidia > Flavobacteriales > Flavobacteriaceae > Flagellimonas. The sequence continues at coordinate 1,134 of JAUICT010000577.1, read as the reverse complement.
GTTGGAAATTCCATCACTGACTCCAATGGTATTAAAAATGAGCCCAACCATATTGGTAGACTCCACTCCCTTTTTCACCTCTAATGCCAAATCGTTCAAGTGCATGTTACAAGGATTTCCCTCATAACCTGTACTGGCGATGCCTATCAATGGTTTTTGTAAATCTTCATCGGTCAACCCAATGGCATGCAACATGGCTTGTGCAGCGGGAAGGGTTGGGTCTTGGGTCACATTTTTACTAAACTTGTTCAGTTCCATTATCAAATTTCGTTCAAATCGAGATTTCTATTGAATTTACTTCAGTAATTCAAAGATAGATGTTTAAAAAGCCCTATATTTTTAACAGTTTCGGGCTGTTTAAATCCATTTGAATTATAATCAATATACCGTACTGATTATCAGCTATTTGTGCTGAAAAAAATCCAATATTCATTTATTTTTTATTCCAAAAGAAAAGGGCCTGTATCAAATTTGATACAGGCCCTTTCCATCAACAGCAAGTCTGTATCATTCCAAATTTGGAATAATAATGACGACACCGTTGACTAGAATAGTTCTTTTCATACGTCAATGTTACAAAAAATTATTCTGAAACAAACCCATCCTCGAAAAATATTTGATTTTTTATACGAGCCTAAATGAGAGCTTATCTCCCATTTTCTTTTGGGCCAGTATGTCCATAGCTTGTTCGGAGAGCTGAAGTACCCTTGGATAACCTCCTGTGGTCTGCCCGTCCTTCATTAAAATAATTAATCTGCCTGCGGGAGTAAACTGGACGGTTCCCGGCAAGGTTCCAGATGTGAGCATGGACACTTCATGGCCCGGGATCACTTCCTTAAGTTGGTATGCCATGCGATTGTTTTCCTTGGATACCGTGAATGGTTTTGAAAAAATATCTGCTAATTGTGTGTCAGACAGAATATCAAACTCAGGGCCTTTGAACACTTCCAATTCCTTGGTCGTAAAATGATTTTCAATCTTCACTTCCGATATCATTGGTGAGTAGGTAGCCTTTTTATACGGAATCCCATCCCCATCCTTAATTCTTTTTTTTGATGTGACCGGAAAATATTGGGAACGACTTTCCAAAACTTTTTCGGTCTGAAAACCTCCTTTAACAGCCAAGTATCCCCT
>JAUICT010000087.1 GCA_030429325.1 Bacteroidia bacterium | reverse complement strand
CGGTGTTTGGATCCAGAAACAAAAATTGGTCCCAAATGACGGTAGTTCACATGCCTACTTTGGCATCTCGGTTGATATTGACGGGGAGTATGCCGTGGTGGGTGCCTATCAAGCAAAAGAAAATGGTATTGCAACAGGTGCAGCATATGTGTTTGAGCGAATCGGTGGGATATGGCAACAGGTGGCAAAACTTATCCCTGACGATGCTGCCGCAAATGACCATTTTGGATTTTCAGTGGCTATTCATCAAAATCAGATTATTGTAGGCTCAGAATGGGATGATGATATGGGGGCAAACAGTGGGTCTGCGTATATTTTTCAACGTAACGGAGGTGTCTGGCAGCAAGAGGCAAAACTTTTGGCCAGTGATGGAGCGTCAAGTGAGTTTTTTGGCAACTCCCTGGATATCATCGGGAACAGTACCATTGTCGGCGCACGTGGCGATGATGACATGGGAGCGAACAGTGGATCGGCGTATATTTTTGAAGAAGAAGCCGGTGTTTGGGTTCAAAAGGCAAAGCTGTTGGCCAGTAATGGCGTCTCTAGTGATATTTTTGGATTCTCAGTGTCAATTTCAGAAAATTATGCTATTTCGGGTGCTTTCAATCATGCCACCTATGGTTTCCAAGCTGGTGCTTCCTACATCTATAAAAAACCTGATCTAGGGTGGACCAATATGACCGAAACGGCACAAATTGGCGCCGATGACGCTGAAGCAAGTGACCGCTTTGGAAGATCAGTGGCCGTAACCGAGGTAAATTCCCAGGCCCATATTCTTGTTGGTGCCTACTGGGAAAATGCCTTCAATGGGTCAGCCTATTTCTTCCAATACGATGATTGTGGCCTGGGCAATGGCCTTGCCCCGCAAGAAACATCCCTGCAAGAGAACCAAGAAATGATGGTACAGGAACAGGGAACAGCCCCGGTAACCGCCACCCAAAGCTTAAAGGTGGTGCCCAACCCGGTACAAGAACTGGCCTCCGTGAGCTTTGAGATGGAAAACCAGGGCCAAGCCGTGATCACCGTACTAGACCTTAACGGAACAGAAATGTACCAAAGTGGGCAACGTCTGGCAAAAGGGTTTCACGAAGAGACCATCAACGTGGGGCAATACCGAAAGGGCATCTACATTGTAAACGTGGAAACCGCCCAAGGGACACAACAATTTAAGTTCATCAAGGAATAGTCCTTAACAATCCCTCATAGCTTTATCCTCGAAATAGATCTTGGATTGCGAAAGAGCCGGATATCCCGGCTCTTTTGTTTTATTTACGGTTCACACATATATTGGCAAGAAACCTGATCAACAAACATCTTTAAGGCTTTAAAGGATATCAAAGCAGGCCAAGGATCAGGGTACAACTCTCCGCGGCCCATGAAAAACATCATTTGGATCGTGCCATAAATGCATTTACCAAAGTGGGAAAGGCACTAAAAATCGTTTAACTGTATAAAAAGTTCTACGTAATACGTTAAAAAAAAAGAAAAATTGATTTTGTTAATAGTTCTTAACAACTTACATTTGCAGCTGATAAACACTTAAACTTAAAATTTTGAGCATGAAACATCTTAGCAAATTATTGGTTGTTGCCCTTGTGTTTGTAGGGATCAACAACATACAAGCGCAAGACGAGAATAATCCATGGCAGATCAGTTTTGGAGTGAATGCTATAGACGCTTATCCAACCAATGACGAGAATAACCCATTTTCAAGTACTACTTTGTTTGATGAGTACTTCAATGTTTCAGACCATTGGAACATTTTGCCTTCCGTTTCTTATGTTGGAGTTTCCAAGTACATCGGTGATGGTTTCTCTCTAGGCGTACGTGGTTCCTTGAACAGAATCGAGAAAATCGGTGACACTTCTGTGGATGACCTTTCTCACTATGCTGTAGATGGTACCATTAAGTACAACTTCCTAAAAAACACTACAATTGATCCTTTTGCTGAGATTGGTGGTGGTTATACTTGGGTTGATGAAATCGGAGCTGGTACTGTTAACGGTGGTGTTGGTATCAACATCTGGTTCTCAGAAAACATCGGTCTTACACTACAGACCCAGTACAAGCATGCTTTCGAAGATTACTTGGTTAAGCATTTCCAACACTTGGCTGGTATTAGCATTAAATTTGGTGGTACTGACACTGACGGTGATGGTATCTACGACAAAGACGATGCTTGTCCAGAAGTTGCTGGTTTGGAAGCTTTCAACGGTTGTCCTGATTCTGATGGTGATGGCATCGAAGATTCTAAAGATAGCTGCCCTAACGAAGCCGGATCTAAAGAAATGAACGGATGTCCTGATTCTGATGGTGACGGTGTTGCCGATAAAGATGACGCTTGTCCTAACACTGCTGGTCTTCCTGCTCTAGCTGGATGTCCTGATGCTGATGGTGACGGTGTTGCCGATAAAGATGATTCTTGTCCTAACGAAGCTGGTCCTGCTGAAAACAAAGGATGCCCATGGCCAGATTCTGACGGTGATGGTGTACTTGACAAAGACGATCAGTGTCCAGAAATTGCTGGTACTGTAGCCAACAACGGTTGTCCAGAAGTAACTGAAGAAGTTCAGAAGCAATTGAACGACTACGCTAGAACTATCTTGTTCGATACTGGTAAGTCTTCCATCAAAGCAGAATCTACTTCTGTAATGGTTGACATCATCCAAATCTTGAACGAGTATCCTAACGCTAAGTTTACTGTTGAAGGTCACACTGACAGCGTTGGTAGCGAGAAATTGAACCAAGAGCTTTCTGAGAAAAGAGCTAACTCTGTTCGTGACTTCTTGATCGACAAAGGAATCTCTTCTTCTAGATTGACTGCTATCGGTTATGGTGAGGCTAAGCCTATCGCCACTAACAACACAAGAGCTGGTAGAGCACAAAACAGACGAGTTGAAATCAACTTGGTAAAATAATGAAATAGAAACTCAGTTTTCTTTTCGAAAAGGCCCTGCAATTGCGGGGCCTTTTTTATTTTTAGTCCATGCATCAAAGTTTTCTGGAACATGTATTGGACCGTTTGCAAGAGAAGGACATCAACCCCTCCCAATGTACCTTTGTGCTCCCAAGTAAACGATCGGGAACTTTTTTAAAAAAGTTCATTTCCCAAAGGCTGCAGCAAAACACCTTTGCCCCGAAGATTTTCTCTATTCAGGACTTTATCGCGGACATTTCGGGGATGGATAAGGCTCCCAATTTGGAACTGCTCCTGGCCCTTTTTGAAGTTTATCGAAAATCCAATCTGGAAGAACACGATGACTTTCCCACCTTCATGAAATGGGCGCAGGTGCTCGTACAGGATTTTGATGAAATAGACGGCTACCTCATCCCGCCAAAGGATATCCTCAATTATCTGTCCGCCATCAAGGAACTCAACCACTGGTCCTTACAAAAAGAGAAAACCGATCTCGTAAAAAACTATCTACAATTGTGGAACAATTTGGAGTCTCTTTACAATGGATTCACCAAGACCTTGCTGGAACAGAAACGAGGCTACCAAGGACTCATGTCCAGAATGTCCGTTGACAACCTTGAGGTTTATGGGACCAAAACCAAGAACCATCTTTTTGTCTTTGTGGGTTTCAACGCCTTGAACAATGCAGAATCCACCATTGTCCAATATTTTCTGGAACAGGGTAATGGACTCATCTTTTGGGATATTGATACACATTTTTTGAATGACCCCATCCACGATGCCGGACTTTTCATCAGAAAATACCAGCGGGAGTGGCCTTATTATAAAAACAAAGGCGCCATAGAGTCCCAAGACCATTTTCTCGCTTCCAAAAGAATTGAAATAACTGGAGTTCCAAAAAGTATCTCGCAGACCAAATATGTGGGGCAACTGTTGCAAAATTTAAATGACAGCAAGGAAATCGATCTCGCAAATACCGCAGTGGTACTGGCCGATGAGACTTTGCTCACACCCATGCTCAAGGCCGTTCCTGCCACCATCCAGAGTACCAACATTACCATGGGACTTCCCTTGGACAAAACTGTGCTCTATTCTTTTTACCTGAGTTTTTTAGAGCTCAATAGTAATGCTTCGGAACGGGGATGGCTCTATAAAAATGTATTGGAATTCCTCTCCAATCCCTATGTTTCGGTATTGTCCAAAGATCAACAACTCGATTTTGCCAAGGTCATCTCCAACGACATCAAACAAAACAACTGGTTGTACTTGGATTCCAATACCTTGTCCAACTACGCCGATGCCTCCGAAATCCTAAAGATTATTTTCCCCAGCACAGCAATCAGCCCAGTACAATGGGTAGATTGCTGTCTTTTGCTCACCCTCCGTTTAAAAACGCTATTCCAAAAAGAGGAAAATGCATTAGAACTGGAACAGCTATTCCGCTTTTACACGCTCTTCAACCAATTGAAGCAGCACTTGGACAAATTGGGGCAAATTAAAGAGCTCCGATCCATCAAAAGCCTGTTCAAGCAATTGACAAACATGGAAAACATGGATTTTGTTGGAGAACCGTTGACAGGCCTACAGATCATGGGAATGTTGGAAAGCCGAAACTTGGATTATGAAACCGTCATCATCACCTCCGTTAACGAGGGAATCCTACCTTCCGGAAAATCCAACAACTCCTTTATTCCCTTCGATGTAAAACGCGACTACGGTCTGCCCACCTACAAGGAAAAAGACGCCATTTACACCTACCACTTCTACCGACTCATCCAACGTGCCAAAAACGTGTTCGTCATCTACAACACAGAACCTGATGTCTTGGAAGGCGGAGAAAAGAGTAGGTTGGTCTCACAGCTGCTCACCGATAAGGACGTGGCCCCTTTTGTGACCCATACCATAAGCACGCCACAGACCCAAATCACGGCAGAAACCCTTTTGCAGATCACCAAGGGCGAACAACTGCACAGGGCCATCGTGGTTTTTGCCGAAAACGGCTTTTCCCCCACCTCCCTGACCAATTACATTAGAAACCCCATCGATTTTTACACCCGTAATATTTTAAAGATCAACGATGTGGAGGAAGTCGAGGAGAACATCGCTGCCAATACTTTTGGGACCATTGTGCACGACAGTCTGGAGGACCTGTACCAACCTTTATTGGGGCAAGTGCTCACCAAGGAAAAAGTTTCTGCCGTAAAACCTCAGATTGCCCAAACGGTGCAGCGACATTTCAATAAAAACCTACCAGGGGTCGATGTTTCCAAAGGAAAATATCTTCTGGTCTACAACGTCATCGGAAAATATCTGGAAAACTTCATCGGTTTGGAACTGCAACAACTCCAAAGACATGAAGTAAAACTCCTCGCTCTGGAAGAACGGTACGAGTGCCAACTGCAAGTGCCCGGTCTGGACTTTCCCATAAAATTGAAAGGGACCCTGGACCGCGTGGACCAAGTAGACGGCATTATCCGGGTGGTGGACTACAAGACTGGAAAGGTGGAACCCAAAAACGTAAAAATTACGGATTGGGAGGAACTCATCACCAATTACGACAAGAGCAAGGCGTTCCAACTGCTGTGCTATGCTCTGTTGTACACCAAAAAACACGGGGAACAGCCTGTGCACGCAGGCATCTATTCCTTTAAAAATCTGGGACAGGGATTTTTCCCTTTTACCGAGGACAAAAAACCCTTGATCGACGCCAAGGTACTGGAAACGTTTACCAGCTATCTGGAACAACTCATCAAGGAAATCTGCTCCACACAGATTCCACTTACCGAAAAGCCCGTTTAATTATTTTAAATCGGGGCGGGTGGGTCGCACCTCTATCTTGCTGGGCAATGTTCTGGGGTGCATGGTGAGTAGATCCACCACCAACTTCCCAATATCTTCTGGTTGGATTTTCCAAGCGTCCTTCTCCGAGGGTTCGTTGCTGTTAAAGTGCGAAGCCACCGATCCCGGCATGATCGTGGTGACCTTGATGTTGTATTTCCTTAAATCGAGCATGGCGGCCTGTGTAAAGCCCACTACGCCAAACTTGGTGGCATTGTAGCCCGCTGCGGTGGCAAAAAAGTTGGTCCCGGCCAAGCTGGCCAAGGTCATGTAATAGCCTTCGGTAAGTTTTAAGGCCTCTACCGAAGCCTTTAGTGTATGGAACACCCCGTTCAGGTTAGTGTTTATCATTTGGTTCCAATCTTCGGGCTTCATTTCATCTATGGGGGCAAAATGGCCCACCCCAGCATTGGCCATGACCACATCCAATCGCTTCCACGTTTTTAAAATATGTGCAACGGCATCTATTTCATCCTGTAATTCAACCACGTCCGAAACCACGCCCAAAACATTGGTGCCCGCATTAAGTTGGTTTACGGCTTCGTTGACACCTTCCCGGTTCCGTCCACTTATGGCAACTTTCATGCCCTGTTGCAAAAGGCTCTTGGCAATGCCCAACCCTATTCCTTTGGTGCCTCCTGTGATGTAGGCTACTTTTCCTTCTAAGTCCATATTGATTTTTTTATCCCCTAAAGTTCACAAAGGAAATGGGCAAAAACAAAAAATCCATCCTAAAAGGATGGTAAATTTTTGGGGTAGATGGTTTGTCTTCTACCACAACTCTTTTTACCACAATAAAGTGGTACATTTATGAATATGTGGGCTGTGGTCTACGAAAACCCTACTGATTCAAGAGGCATGTAACCTTTAAAATCAAACTGAAATAACACTATGGGATTTTTAAAAAATCTATTTGGCAAAAGAGAAAAACCTTTAGAAAAAGAGTTTACAGAAGAGGAATATGATCAAGATTATGAATTGAAATCTAAAGGGCTTGAGAATGTCCTTGGAAAAATGCACAATCTTGTGGGACATGCAATAATACCTTTTTCCATTGGAGGGGCTGTCGACATGTATTACTTCCCAAATCACATAAAAGGGACCGGATTTGCCACAATGGAATTATTGGATCCAGATGGAAAAGGACCGAAAAAAAACCAACATGGAACATACGAATTGGTTGCTTTCACCAAACATGATTATGCCAACAGCCAAGATGAACAGACACCTTTCAATCTAATCGAAAGAAAAGCATGTGGGTTTTTGACTTCTATCGGAATGTATTCTTCCCATGCTGTGCTCAATCCAAAAGAAACAATTGAAGTACCAAATGGAGAGGGTGAAGAGAATACTTGTTTGGTTTTTGACTTGTACGAACCCGAGGGAAAGAAATTTAAAATTGGGGACAGAGAACATCATCTTTTGCTTTGTATACAGATATTTAGGAGTGAAATGGAGTATGCAATGAAAAATGGAAGTGATGAGTTATTTAAACTGTTAAATGAAAAAGGAGTTTATCCATACAGTGATTTGGATAGAGAACCTGTAATTTGAAAAGCTACAAACAAAGTTGGCCAAATTAAACACAGACCTCACTCTGATACACCAAGAAACTGAATGGAAAATTTGATAGGAGCAGCAGTCTTTTTATTTGTTGGCGGGGCATTTTTATTTGTAGGGTATTATGTCCGCAGTTCAAATCGAAGAATACAGGCAAATGGAATTAAGACGAAAACCAAAATAATCGACTTTGTGACCGAACGGATCAAAAACACCGACGGTGATTCAAACATTTATCACTTTCCAATTGTAAGATTTACGGACAAAAACGGCATTGAAACGATTCAAAAATTGGATTCCAGTGAAAGCCCAAGAAGGATTAACCAACCCATTGACATAATTTACTTGAAAAAGGGGAACGATTATGAAATCATGATCGACAGTACCTATTGGAAAACGTATTTTCCCATGATATTTATAACCCTCGGATTTATATTTTCTGGAATTGGAATTTTATGGTTAATAAACAAACTATGAGTTAAATATCCCCCCAACCCCCACACCAAATAATTTCTTACTTTGCAGGGG